>JAGRFZ010000010.1 GCA_020445785.1 Rhodocyclaceae bacterium | reverse complement strand
GCAGATTGACCATCACGTCCTGCAGATTCACATTGGGATCTCCGGCCTGGAAATCCTTGGACATCTGGCGCGCTTCCTGCTGCGCGGCGCTGACGTCTTTCAGTGCGTTCTGCAGCACTTCGCTGAAATCGACCTGCTCGGCGTCTGCCCCCTGCGTGGCGGGCTTGGCAGCGCCGGCCGCCTGCGCGGTCGAGCGCAGTTCGGTGAGCATCTGTTCAATTCCGCGGGTGTCCATCGTCGATCTCCGGATCGGGGCGTAATCGCAGTCTAGCACAGCAACACCCATGCCAGACCGCCGCTCTAGGCGCCGGGCCGCCGACGGCAAGCTCGGCTATTCCACCGGATAGCCCTCCTCACGATACTGCTGCAGCTTGTAGCGCAGCGTCCGTTCCGAAATTCCGAGCCGGGCAACGGCCTTCTTGCGCGACCACCCGACCGCCTTGAGCGTGTCGAGGATGTGTTCGCGCTCGAGATCCTTCATGTTGCCCGAGCGGGCCGGCGACGACTGAGCGGCAGGAACTGCCGCTCCAGCGGCAAAACCTGCCGGCAAGCTTGCCACCTCGGGCCGGCCAACGCCGGCGCCGGGCGTCCATTGGGGCAGGCACATGGCGAGGGTCTCGGCGGTGATCAGCTCGCCCACAGCCAGGATCTGCGCCCGCTGCATGGTGTTTTCGAGTTCGCGCACATTGCCCGGCCACGGGTAGGTCGCCAGCATCGATTCGGCTTCCGGCGCGAGGCGGGCGCCGCGCTTCAGCCGTGCACCGTGGATCGACGCGAAGTGGCGCGCCAAGGCGATCACGTCTCCAGGGCGTTCGCGCAGCGGCGGAATCGCCAGCGGGAAGACGTTGAGCCGGTAGTACAAGTCCTCGCGGAAGCGGCCCGCGGCGGCTTCGCTCGCCATGTCGCGGTTGCTGGTCGCGAGCACCCGCAGATCCAACGCGATCGGGGTCTTGCCACCGACCCGCTCGACCTCGTGCTCCTGCAGTACCCGCAGCAGCTTTGCCTGCAGGCCCAGGGGCATCTCGGAAATCTCGTCCAGCAGCAGGGTGCCGCCATCCGCCTGTTCGAACTTGCCGGGTTGGGCCTGGCTCGCCCCGGTGAAGGCGCCCTTCTCGTACCCGAACAGTGTCGCTTCGAGCAGGTTCTCGGGAATCGCCGCGCAGTTGATCGCGACAAAGGGCTTGTCCGCCCGCGCCGAGTGACCGTGGATGTACCGCGCAAACACTTCCTTGCCGGTGCCGGACTCGCCGGTCAGCAGCACGGTCGCATCGGTCTCGGCCACACGCGCCGCCATGGCCAGTACGCCGCGGGTCACCGGGTCCACCGCGATCGTATCCGCCCGCTCGTCGGGGACCGCCGCATATCGCCGGATGTGCTCGAGCAGGGTCTGCGGCTCGAACGGCTTCATCAGGAAATCGCAGGCGCCGCCGCGCATCGCCGATACCGCCTTTTCGACGTCGCCGTAGGCTGTCATCAGCAGCACCGGCAACTGGGGCAGTCGGGCCCGCACCTCGGCCAGCAATTGCAGGCCATCCATCGGCTCCATCCGCAGGTCGGTCAGCACCAGATGGAACGCCTGCCGTTCGAGCATCGCCAACGCGGCGGGCCCACCGTCGACACCCACGGGCCGATGGCCGGCCAGTTCCAGGGTCAGTCCGACCGCGTCTCGCAGCGCCGCATCGTCTTCCACCACCAATATGTCGAGCTTGTCGGTCATGACGCATGTTCCCGCTGCACAGCCTCGTCGTGGGCCGGCAGACTCATTGTGAAGATCGTTCCCTGCCCGGGCTCGGAGCGGACCTCGATGTCGCCACCGTGGGCGCGCGCAACGCTGCGGGCAATCGCCAGGCCGAGGCCGGTCCCTTCGGCGCGCGTCGTGAAGAAAGGTTCGAAGATGCGATCGAGGAGTTCCTCATCCATGCCGCGGCCGGTATCCGAGATGCGAAAGCAGACCTGTTCGCCATCCTGGGCCACCCGCATTTCGACCGAGCCCTCCGCGGGCGTTGCCTGTACCGCGTTCTCGAGCAGGTTGGTGAGCGCGCCGGCTAATGCCTTGCGGTCGCCGCTCAGCAGGGCCTTGGGACATTCGCAGTGGTCGGTGAAGTCGACCCGGCGGGCACGCGCCACCGGATCGAGGGTATGGGTCAGTTCGGCGGCCAGTTCGCAGGCGCCGAAGCATTCGCGCTGCTGCGTATCGCCGCGTGCGAACAGCAGCATGTCGCGGATCAGGCGCTCGAGCAGTCGCAACCGCTCCAGACTGCGGTCGACCACCCGCGCACGCTCGGCCGGCCCGAGTTCCGGCTGGCCGAGATTGGATACGTAGAGCAGGGCCGCCGCCAACGGCGTGCGCAGTTGGTGTGCCAGTCCCGCCACCATTTCACCCATCGCCGCCAACCGGTCATTGCGCTCCACCTGCAGGCGCATGCGATGGGTCTCGCTGATGTCGTGCAGCAGCACGATCGACCCTTCCCCGGAATCCAGCGGTGTCAGCGATACCGACAGGCGATGGCTGCCGCCACCATCGTCGAAGCGCCATTCACCCGGGGTCTCGGTCGGGGCAAGCCGCGGCGACAGGCCGGTCCACGCCGAACCGCTCAGGTCTTCACCGAACAAGCGCTGGGCGGCGCGGTTGGCCTGGGCGATGCCACCGTCGCGGTCGAGCACCAATACCCCGGCCGGCAGCGCCTCCATCAGCACCGAAAGTCGCTCGGTCAGTTGGCTGACCTGCCCCTGCAGCGCGCCGTAGGCCGACGACAGTTCCTCGGAGGCGCGGCTGAACGCAGCGAACGCTTCGGCAAGCTCGGCGGCGCTCATGCGAGGCATCGCATGGGCGCCGTCGCCGAATTCCGCGGCGGGCGCGTGCACTGGGTTCGACATCGCAGACCTTTCCATGGTGTTGCCGCCACTGTACGAGGCCAGACGCCCCCGGCTACCGGCAAATAGGCGGCAAAAAGTGCCGCTAATTCGCTGATCGGTATGGACTACGCCGCCACAGAATGCGTCCATCCGTAATCGCGCTGCTGCCCGCAGGAAACCGTCGAGATGGCCACCGCCGAAAACGCAATCGAAGCGCCGACGCCCTCGGGCTTCGGTCAGGTGATGCAGAACCTCAGCAATCTGTCGCAGCGGCAGAAGCTGTCTGCTGCCGCTGCGCTTGCCGCCGCGATCGCGCTACTGGTGGGTGTCTGGCTGTGGAGCCAGGAGCCCGATTACGCGGTGCTGTTTTCGAACCTCGAAGAGCGCGACGGCGGCGCCATCGTCACCGCCTTGCAGCAACAGAACGTCCCCTACCGATTCTCGCCTGGCGGCGGTGCCATCCTGGTACCTCAGGGCATGGTGCACGATGTGCGCCTGCGACTCGCGGCCGAAGGGCTGCCACGTGGCGGCATGGTCGGGTTCGAGCTGATGGAGGGCCAGAAACTGGGGGTCTCCCAATTCCACGAACAGGTCAACTTCCAGCGCGCGCTGGAAGGTGAGCTGTCTCGCACGATACAGTCGCTGGCCTCGATCGCCCGCGCCCGGGTCCACCTCGCGATCCCAAAACAAACCGCCTTCCTACGCAATCAGCAACTGCCGACGGCGTCGGTGCTGGTCAATCTCCTGCCGGGCCGCCGACTCGACGAGATCCAGGTCGCGGGCATCGTCCATCTGGTGGCCTCGTCGGTGCCCCAGCTGGCCACCGACCACGTCAGCGTGGTCGATCAGAGTGGTCAGCTACTGACCGCAGATTCCAAGCGCGACAATGGCCTCGACCCGACCCAACTCGAATACGTGGAGGAAGTCGAGCGGAGCTTCATCGAGCGGATTCGCACCATCCTGGCCCCCGTAGTCGGCGCAGGCAATTTCCGCGCACAGGTCACGGCCGACGTGGACTTTACCCGCACGGAACAGACCGCAGAGATCTACAAACCCAATCCGTCGGCCGACCAGGCGATCCGAAGCCAACAGACCTCCGAGAGCCTGAGCGGTGACCTGGGAGCCCAAGGCGTACCGGGCGCGCTGACCAACCAGCCGCCGGTGCCCGCCACCGCGCCCTTGACCGCCCCCCCGGCCGGCGGCGCTGGCGGCGAGGAGAGAATCGGCAGCAGCAGCCGCAACGCAGTCATCAACTACGAACTCGACAAGACCATACAGCACGTGCGGCGGGCGGTCGGTGAGATCCGCCGCCTGTCGGTGGCGGTGGTGCTGAACCACCGCAGCACCACCAACGCCAAGGGTCAGGTCGAGACCGGACCGCTCAGCGACGAGGAAGTGCGCAAGATCACCGATCTGATCCGCGAGGCGGTCGGCTATTCGGAAGCCCGCGGTGACACCTTGAACGTGGCCAGCAGCATCTTCACGGAGGTGCCGGAGGAGGTACTGCCGGAACTGCCGCTGTGGAAAGACCCGGAGATCATCGCGATCGCCAAGGAGGCCCTGCGTTACCTGATCCTGCTCGGCGTCCTGGTCTTCGTCGCCTTCGGCGTGATCCGCCCGCTGATGAAGCAGGTGATGCCACCGCCGGCGGCCGAGGAAGAGGAAGGCGAAGGCGAGGAATCCGAAGAAGCGGAGGAAGGCGAAGAAGGCGAGGAAGACGCCGAAGTGACTCTTTCGCCCGAGGCCGCCGCCCAGCAGAGCTTCGAGGAGAAGCTCGCCCGCGCCCGCAAGCTGGCCCAGGAAAATCCGAAGATGATCGCCAATCTGGTGAAGGAATGGATCGGAGGTGGCAGCAGTGAGCAGCGATGAAGGCCTCGAGAAGGCGGCGACGCTGCTGATGACCCTCGGCCCGGACGAAGCGGCCGAAGTGCTCAAGGCGCTCGGCCCGCGCGAGGTGCAGAAGCTCGGCGCGGCGATGGCCGGCCTTCCGTCCCAACCCCGCGAGAAGGTCGAGGAGATTCTCGACGAACTCGACGCCCACTCGCTGAAGGGCTCGCCCCTGGAGGCCGATCACGAGCACATCAAGGCGATGCTGACCAAGGCGCTCGGCGACGACCGCGCGGCCCACCTCATCAACCGGGTACTGCAGGGCTCGGACACGGCCGGCATCGAGAGCCTGAAGTGGATGGACGCGGCAACCGCGGCCGACCTGATCAAGAACGAGCACCCGCAGATCATCGCCACCATCCTGGTGCACCTGGAATACGACCAGGCGGGGGAGATCCTCAAGAACTTCTCGGAGCGCCTGCGAAACGACGTGGTGCTGCGGATCGCAACGCTCGACGGCGTGCAGCCGACCGCGCTGCGCGAACTCAACGACGCATTGACCCGCATGCTCGCGGGCTCCAGCAACGTCAAGAAAGCAGCCATGGGCGGCGTACGCCATGCGGCAGAAATCCTCAACTTCGTCGGATCGGCCGCCGAGACCGCCGTGGTGGACAACGTGCGCGAATACGATCCCGATCTGGCACAGAAGATCCTCGACGAGATGTTCGTGTTCGAGAATCTGCTCGACATCGACGACCGCGGCATCCAGACGATCCTGCGGGAGGTGCAGTCGGATTCGCTGGTGGTGGCGCTGAAGGGCGCGCCGCCGGAATTGCGCGACAAGATCTTCAACAACATGTCGAGCCGTGCCGCGGAGATGTTGCGGGAGGATCTGGAATCGCGCGGACCGGTGCGCCTGTCCGAGGTCGAGGCGGAACAGAAGGAAATCCTCAAGATCGTCCGCCGGCTCTCCGAAGAAGGCCAGATCATGCTGGGCGGCAAGGGTGGCGACGATGCCTTCGTCTGATCCGGCAACGGGCGGCCACGGCGGAGCCGAGCCGTGAGCGCGATTACCCGCCACCAGGCGTCCGGCGCCTACCGCCGCTGGCAACCCCCCGACTTCGGCAGCGCGGTCGATGGCTTGGCGGTCGAGACCGCGCCGCCGACGGCGGACGCCACCGTTGCCGACGAACCGGGCGTGGACGCCTGCCCCACGATCGAGACCGATGGCCTCGATACGGATTCCACCGACGCGGACCAGACCAGGCCCCCGGAATTCAAGCTGCCGACTGCCGAAGAGATCGAACAAATCTACGAATCGGCGCGCAAGTCGGGGTTCGACGCGGGCTACGAGGAAGGCACCGCGCGCGGACGGGTCGAAGCGATGCAATTGCACAGCCTGGTCGAAAACATGGATCAGGCGATGCAGGCGCTGGATACCGATATTGCGCAGGAACTGCTCGACGTCTCGATCGAGATTGCCCGCCATCTGATTCGACGCGAGCTGCGCGAGTTCCCGGAGAGCGTACTCGACACCGTGCGCGAAGCCCTCCAGCAGTTCCCCCAGAACAACGCCATGGTGCACCTCCACCCGGAAGACGCCGCGCTGATTCGCGAGTATCTGGGGGAGCAGGTCGCCCATCTGGGGCATCGCATCATCGAAGACGAGGCCATCGGTCGAGGCGGCTGCCGGCTGGAGGCCAGCGGAAGCGAACTCGATGCCACCCTTGAGACCCGCTGGAAGCGGATTCTGGCCAACCTCGGCCGCGACGACGCACCCGGAATCGAATCGTGACCCAGCACCACACCGAGGTCTGGCGTGACTTCCTGCGGGATTCGCGAAAACTGGCGAGCGCCAGCCCGCCGTTTCAGCTCTACGGGCGCCTGACCCGCATCAACGGTCTGGTGATGGAGGCCGCCGGACTCAAGCTGCCGCTGGGCTCGGGCTGCCGCATCATGGTTCCGGGCAGCGGCGCGGTCGAGGCCGAGGTGGTCGGATTCCACGGCGAGAAGCTCTACATGATGCCAACCGACGACGTCTTCGGGCTGGCCCCGGGCGCGCTGGTACTGCCGGTCGAACCGGTGCAGCCGCAGTTGCAGGCGCGCGAACGCATCGAACCCCGGCGGCGAGCTTCCGACCGTGCCAAGCATCTGCCGGTCGGCCGTGAATTGCTGGGCCGGGTCATCGACGGCGCCGGGCGCCCGCTGGACGGCAAGGGCGCGATCCAGACCAAGGCCGTCCGCTCGCTGCAGTCGCGGCCGACCAACCCCTTGCAGCGCGCGCCGATCCGCCAGTCGATGGACGTCGGCATCCGCGCCATCAACGCCTTGCTGACGGTCGGTCGCGGCCAGCGCGTCGGCTTGTTCGCCGGCTCGGGCGTAGGCAAGTCGGTTCTGATCGGGATGATGGCCCGATTCACCGCGGCCGACGTCGTGGTGGTCGGCCTGATCGGAGAGCGGGGTCGCGAAGTCAAGGAGTTCATCGAGGAAAACCTCGGTGACGACGGCCTCGCGCGGTCCGTGGTGGTCGCCGCACCTGCCGACACCAGTCCGCTGATGCGCCTGCAAGGTGCCGCCTATGCCACGACCATTGCCGAGTACTTCCGCGACCAGGGCCACCAGGTCCTGCTGATCATGGATTCCCTGACCCGCTACGCGATGGCCCAGCGCGAAATCGCGCTGGCCATCGGCGAGCCGCCGGTGACGCGCGGCTACCCGCCCAGCGTGTTCGCACGCCTGCCCGCGCTGGTCGAGCGGGCAGGCAACGGGCCGGACGGTGGCGGATCGATCACCGCTTTCTATACCGTGCTCACCGAAGGTGACGACCAGCAGGATCCGATCGCCGATTCGGCACGGGCGATCCTCGACGGCCACTTCGTGCTGTCGCGCGCCCTCGCCGATCAGGGCCACTATCCGGCGCTGGACATCGAGCAGTCGATCTCGCGCGCCATGCACAACCTGGTCAAGGCCCAGCATTTCGATGTGGTACGCCAGTTCAAGCAATTCTTCTCACGCTACCAGCGCTCCCGCGACCTGATCGCAGTCGGCGCCTACCAGGCCGGCGCCGACCCGGTGCTGGATACGGCGGTCGCGCTGTACCCGAAGATAGAGGCCTTCCTCCAGCAACGCATCGACGAACGAGAGACCTACGACGACTCGGTGCTCAAGCTCGACGCGCTGTTCGCCCAATGAGCATGACAATGATGCCGGCGCGCCCTAAAGAATCGTGGCGCCCTTCCGATAAGGCAGTTCGTGGATGAGCGAGAACTTTCCACTGCAGAAGCTGCTGGATCTGGCCCACGAGCGTACCGACGATGCGGCCCGCCGACTGGGCGAACTGATCGGCGCCGAACAGGAGGACGACCGCAAGCTCGCCCTGCTGCGCCAGTATCGGGACGAGTACCAAGCGCGCTTCATGAGCGTCGCCCGCGAAGGCATCGGACCCGATGCGTGGCGCAATTTCAGCGCATTCATCGGTCGCCTGGACGAAGCCATCGAACAGCAGGAGCGGATCGTCGCCGAGGCACGCGACCGCACGGTCGCCGGCCAACAGGCCTGGATCGCGGAGCGCAATCGGATGAAGGCATTCGATGCACTTTCGCAGCGCCACGAGAAGCAACAGGCCCGCAAGGAAGCCCGGCACGATCAGCACCTGACCGACGAGCATGCGGCCAAGCTGGGGCGCAACCGGAGCGAGGGCTAGGCGGCTGGCACAGGCTTTGCAGAGGGGTTCTCGAGCTTGCCAACAAAAGGACCCAGGCGATGCCCGAGATCTTCCTTGCTACTGATTCGAGCGCTGCCAAGCGGCTGACGGAATCCCGTCCGAAAGGCCCGCCGGCGCCCCCCCAGGCCGAGTCGTCTCCCGGCCCCGACAGCTTTTCCCGCACCTTGCAGACCCAGATGGACGAGCGCCGTGTCGGCGAGCGTCGCGCAGCCAAGGAACACGCGCAGGCAGGCGACAGTCGGGCGATGGGCTCCGAGCAGGCATCGGCCCGAAGCGACCGCACCAATGACGGCGGGGCCACCCCGCGCAGCGATTCCGCGAAAGGACCGGAAGCCGAAGACGGATTGCCGGCCGAGGAAGCCCGGATCGAGGCGGAGCAGCCCGATTCATCCACCGACGCACAGATCGTCGCGGCACCGCTGCCGATCGCCTTGCCGGCAGCGAATGCCGTCGCCGGCAAGACCGGGCCGGCACCGATTGCCGGGGTCGGCATGTCGGGACCGCCGGCCGATGGCACCGACGCCCTGGCGCAAAAGCAGGCCGCTGTCACCATGTCGTCGCCCGACGGTGACGCCGGGACCGGTACCGGAGCGGAGGCCGAATCGGACAGCGCCAATCCGCAGCGCGGGAACGACCGCGCGCAACCGTCGCCGAACATCCATGCCACGACGAACCGCGCGCCGCAGTCGCCAGCAACGCCGCCGACTGCGGCGGACGACAACGCCAGCGAATCTGCGGCTCGGCCGGAGGTCGGGGCAATTCGGGCGTCGCTTCGGCCCGCGCCCGAGGCCGCGGCGATCCGCTCGGCGGACACGCCCATGCCGCAGCTCGGAGACCTGGCCGGCCGGGGCGGCGAGCGCAGCGTCGAACTGCAACAACAGCTTGGCACTCCGCACAGCCCGATCCAGGCCGCAGTTCGAACGGTTGCGAGTCCCAATACGCCGCCACCGACCGCCTTCGTTTCGACGCCTGCTGGCCATCCCGGCTTTGCCGACGAGGTCGGCCAACGCGTCGTGCTGTTCGCCGGGCGCGGCGAAAGCAAGGCCGAACTGATCCTGACGCCGCCGCAGCTCGGGCGCGTCGAAGTATCACTGACGGTTTCCGCCGAACAGGCCACGGCCCAGTTCGTGGCGAACAGTCAGAGCGCACGCGATGCCCTCGAACAGGCCTTGCCGCGGCTTCGCGAGATGCTTGCCGAAGCAGGCATACAACTCGGTCAGAGTAGCGTCGGTACCCGTTCGGAGCAGCAGGCCGGAGACGGTCGGCAGGCGGCCCACTATGACACCGGAGAGCATCTCTCCGATTCTTCCGAGGGCCTCGCCGGAAGCGTGCGCCCGTGGACACGAACCGCTGTCGGCCTGATCGACACCTTTGCCTGAGGCGGCCGGAATAGGGGGTGTTGGCACCGTCTATTTCGGGCTTGACGCCTGCGGCAAAGGGGGAAAATCGAGGCAGCAATGAAAGGAGCAAGCAATGGCCAAAGCGCCCGCCAAACCTGAAGCCGAGGAAGGCGACGCCCCCGCACCGAAGCGCGGCAAGAAACTCATCGTCGTCCTCATCGTACTGGTTCTCCTGCTGCTGGTCGCCGTGGGCGCCACCGCATTTCTGTTGCTAAGCAAGAAGAGTGACGACAAGCACGAGGAGGCGCATGCCGAGGAACCGCCCAAGATCACCGTTGACCGCAGCAAGCCGCCGACCTTCATTCCGCTGGATGCATTCACCGTCAATCTCCAGCCGGGTGAAGGCGACCACTACCTCCAGGCTGTGATCCAGCTCAAGGTCACCGAGCCGGCGATCGCCGAAGACCTCAAGGTATTCATGCCCGAGATCCGGCACCGCATCAACCTGCTGCTGTCGAGCAAGCTGCCCTCCGAGATCGCCGACATCGAGGGGCGGGAGGTCCTGGCCGAGGAAATCATGATCGAAACCAACTATGTGCTCGGTTTCGAACCCCCGAAACAGTCTCGACGCACGACCAACGCGGAGCCCTGGGGCCCGGTCCTGGCCGTGTTGTTCGACTCGTTCATCGTGCAATAGGGGCCGGAGTAGCCCATGTCATCGGACTTTCTTTCCCAGGACGAAGTCGACGCGCTGCTGCGCGGCGTCACCGGGGAGTCCGAGGAGTCCGAGCAGGAAGAACAAAGTGGCGACGGCGTCCGGCCGTACAACCTGGCGACACAGGAGCGCATCGTGCGCGGGCGAATGCCCACGATGGAGCTCATCAACGAACGATTCGCGCGCTACCTGCGGATCGGTCTGTTCAATTACATGCATCGCAATGCCGAGGTCTCCGTCGGGCCGATCAAGGTTCAGAAGTACAGTGAGTTCGTACGCAACCTGGTGGTGCCGACCAACCTGAATCTGGTCACCGCCAAACCGTTGCGAGGCACCGGTCTGATCGTGTTCGATCCGAATCTGGTGTTCCTGGTGGTCGACAATATGTTCGGTGGCGATGGCCGCTTCCACACCCGGGTGGAGGGCCGCGATTTCACGCCCACCGAACAACGCATCATCCAGGGCTTGCTCGGCGTCGTCTTCGCGGAGTACCAGCGGGCATGGGCGCCGGTCTACCAATTGACATTCGAATACGTGCGCTCGGAGATGAACTCCCAGTTCGCGAACATCGCCACGCCGAGCGAGATCGTGGTGTCGAATGCGTTTTCGCTCGAGTTCGGCGGCTCGCAGGCCGAGATGCACGTCTGCCTGCCCTACTCCATGGTCGAGCCGATCCGCGAAACGCTCTATTCGACCATGCAGAGTGACCACATCACCCAGGACAACCGCTGGGTGCAGATGATGGGGCGCCAGCTGCAGTCGGCCGAGATCAGCTTGGTCGCCAAGCTCGGATCGGCGACGGTCACGCTGGGCGACATCGTGAACATGAAACCGGGCGACATCATCCCACTCAACGTCCCCGATTTGATCCAGGCCGAAGTAGATGACATCGGCGTTCTGCAGGGGCGCTACGGCGTCCTCAACGGACGCTACGCGCTCAAGGTCGAAAACTTCCTGATGCAGGCGGATTCCGAAACCGCGCCGCGAGGAGAAGATGATGGCTGAAGAAGAACAGATCACCGACGACGATTGGGCCGCCGCGATGCAGGAGCAGGCCGCCGCCGACGAGAGCGACGGCGAAATGAACGATGCCGATGTCGAAGCCGCTCTGCGCGAGGCTGCCGGCGGAGAAGACGGCGGCGACGCCGACGAAGAGTCGCCGTTCCAGGCAAAACCGGCGAGCCAGCTCTTTCCGGATTTCGGTGACGCAGCCAAGGGTGCCGGTGCGCTGAACGATTTCGACATGATCATGGACATCCCGGTGCAATTGACGGTGGAACTGGGGCGCACCAAATTATCGATTCGCAATCTGCTGCAGCTCGCCCACGGATCGGTGGTCGAGCTGGATGGCCTCGCCGGAGAACCGATGGACGTACTCGTCAATGGCACCCTGATCGCGCAGGGCGAAGTCGTCGTCGTGAACGACAAGTTCGGCATCCGGCTTACCGACATCATCACGCCGGCCGAACGCATGCGTAAGCTGCGCCACTGAGGAACGCCCCTACCCCAGGGGGCGAGCCGCCAGTCGCCCGCACCATCTGGCCAGCCGCCGCCACCCGGTTCAAACTGCGCGCACCCAAACCCGAAACGGAGCATTTCCGATGCGCGCAATCCTCACAGGGCATTCCCGCGGACTTGGCGCTGGTGTGTGCGAAGCACTGCTGCAGGCCGACATCGCGGTGCTGGCACTATCTCGACGCGGCAACGACGCGCTTGCTGCGCGATATGGAGATCGGCTGCGGCAGATCCCGATCGATCTCGCCGACACCCGACGTCTGGCGGCGCTGACGGAAAGCGAGGACTGGACCGCGTTCCTGGGCGGCGAAGAATCCCGGATTCTGGTGAATAACGCCGGTGCGCTGGCGCCGATGGCGCCCGTCGGACGCCAGCGTGCGCGCGCCATCGACCGCGCGATCAACGTCAATGTCAGCGCGGCACTGATCCTCAGCGACGCCTTCGTCGCCGCCACCGAGCGGTCGACCGACCGCCGCCTACTCCATGTCTCGAGCGGCGCGGCGAGGTCCGCCTACGCCGGATGGAGCGTTTACTGTGCCAGCAAGGCCGCGCTCGACCACCATGCACGCGCAATACAGCTCGACCGCATTCCCCGCCTACGGTTGGCCAGCGTAGCGCCGGGCGTCATCGACACCGATATGCAGGCAAGCATCCGCTCGTCCACTGCCGAGGACTTTCCCGCGATCGACCGCTTTCAGGCACTGCACCGCGACGGTCACCTGCAATCGCCGACCGAGTGTGGTCGCCGGCTGGTGGAGCACCTGCTGTCGCCGAGCTTCGGTGATGCGGTGACCGCCGACATGCGGGAACTGTAGGTCACAGCGAACGTGAGCGCACGGTATTACCGGCAGCCGTACATGGGCGAACGTCGCGAGCCGTGCAGGAAAGACAGCGACACGCTTCTAGGCGGGCTTGCAGTGGGTGCCGAGCAACTCGTCGATGGCCCGTTCCACCTTGCCGTTGGGCTGGCGTTGGAGCCAGAGGCTCGTGCGGCCCACCAGAGGCCGCAGGGCGGCAGCATCCAGGGTCGGCTTGCCCAGTTCCAGGAAGAGCTTCGATGCGTCCCGATGAATTTCCGATTCCTTTTCGGCGATCACCATGCAAACCATTGCCAGGGACATCATGTCGGTGAGGTGGTCTTCGCAGAACCAGGGCTGACCGACGGCTTCCAGCGCGACCAACGCCGGCAACTCCGTTCTGACCTGGTTCTTGATCCCCAGCGGCAGCAGCTTCTTGCGTTTCCTCATGCCACTTTGACGGCACGGAAGAGAAGAGCTTTAGTGGAATCCTGCCGGCCATACGGTGACCGTCAGGGATCGCCCTGCGGCGCGTATGGCGCTATCCTCCCGGTCGAGCATCGAGGGCTTGCCTGTCATGAATCTCGCAGACTTTGCGATCGATCCGCAACTGCTGATGCGCTTCGGCCTGACGCTGGCGGTGATCGTCGCCGTTACGGTCGCCCGGCGTATCGCGGTGCATCGGCTGACCCCGGGCGAGACCGTACTGACCCCCCAGAAGCGGCGCCAGATCTTCTACGTTCGAACCGCATTCAACATCGTTCTGGGGGTCGGCGTGCTGATGATCTGGCTCGGACAACTCCAGAATCTGTTGCTCTCGCTGACCGCGGTGACCGTCGCGGTGGTGGTGGCGACGAAGGAGTTGCTGATGTGCGTCAGTGGCTTTGCACTGCGCACCGGAGCCAACAGCTTTTCGGTCGGTGACTGGATCCGGGTCGACGGCATCCGCGGCGAAGTGACGGATTTCAACCTGCTGAGCACCAGCCTGCTCGAACTGAACGTCACCAATGCGGGCCTGAACTACACCGGCCACCGCATCGTATTGCCGAACAGCATTTTCCTGTCGAAGCCTGTCCGCAACGAACGGGTGCTGCGGCACTACGTCCTGCATTCGTTCGACATCGTCGTCGATCCCGGGCTCGAGGCCGCGCTGGCACTGACTTGGCTGGAACGGTACTGCCAGGCGCGATTCGCCGGCTTCGAACAAGAGGCGCGACGGCTCAGCGCAAGCATCGATCGCAAGCTCGGTGTGGATCTGCCCGGCCCCGAACCGGTGGTCAGCCTGCACACCAACGACAATGCCAAGCTCGCATTCCGAGTCACGCTGTTCTGCCCGCTGGTCCGTGCGGAAGATCTGCAGCGGGACATCACCTGCGCCCTCCTCGACCGGCTCAGAATCCAGGCCGACAACGGCGGAAACGCGCCTGCCGCGGAACGGCGGATCGCCTGACCACTCGGCGTCACAGCGGATCGGCTGCGGCATCGACGGCGCCGCGAAAGCCTGAAATGGACGCCTCTTTGCCGCCTAATTGCGGCAAGGGATGTCGGCGCCACAGGGTAACTTGACGGCACTCGTCAATGGATTCGGATGCACGCTTGCGACCCGCCCTCGCCTCGATTCTGCTACTCGTGCCCGCCACGGCCGCAGCCGAGGACGGCCTGACGCTGGCCGCGACGGTCGGCCAGATGATTCTCGGTCTCGGCCTGGTGCTGGCGCTGCTGTTCGGCGCACTGCTGCTGATCAAGCGCCTGTCGCTGCCCCGCGGTCCCGCAGCATCGAGCCTCAAGGTCGTGGGCGCGGCAGCAGTCGGGCCGCGCGAACGGGTGGTGCTGGTCGAAGTCGGCGACAAGCTGCTGGTGCTGGGCGTGGCCCAGGGCCAAGTCGAGGGCCTCCATACCTTCGACGCCGCGGACTTCCCTCGAGAACCGGCCACCGAAGGCGGTGAAGCAGCCGCGCCCGGTTTTGCCGAGCGGCTCCAGCGGCTGATGGAGCGTCGGCCGTGACGCGCGCCCGCTGGCTGCTCCTGCTGGGTGTACTGGCCACCCTGCCTGCCGCCGATGCGTTCGCCCAGTCGCTGCCGGCAGTCACCAGTGCGCCGACGGCCGAAGGCGGCACCAGCTACAGCCTGACGATCCAGACCCTGGTCCTGTTGACCCTGCTGTCGTTCATTCCGGCGGCAGTGCTGATGATGACGAGCTTTACCCGCATCATCATCGTCTTCTCGCTGCTGCGCCAGGCCATGGGCACCCAGACATCGCCCCCCAACCAGGTCCTGCTCGGGCTCAGCCTGTTCCTGACCTTCTTCGTGATGTCGCCTGTGGCCGAACGCGTCTATACCAACGCCTTCCTGCCCTTGTCGGAGAATACGATCGGGCTCGAAGAGGCGCTGAGCCGGGCCAGCACACCGGTGAAGGCCTTCATGCTCGATCAGGTTCGGGAGCCCGACCTCGAACTCTTCGCCACCTTGTCGCGCGCCAAACCTGTGGAAAAGGCCGAAGACCTGCCGCTGAGAGTGATCATTCCGGCCTTCGTCACGTCCGAATTGAAGACCGCCTTCCAGATCGGCTTCATCGTCTTCCTGCCGTTCCTGATCATCGACATGGTGGTCGCCTCGGTACTGATGTCGATGGGCATGATGATGATGAGTCCGGTAATCGTATCGCTGCCGTTCAAGATCATGTTGTTCGTGCTGGTGGACGGCTGGACCCTGCTGATCGGCTCGCTGGTGAGAAGCTTCGGCTGAACGAGGAGAAGTCCCCATGACCCCGACCACCGTCATCGATCTCGGCCGCCAGGCGGTCGAACTGACCCTGCTGGTCTCCGCGCCGTTGTTCCTCGCGGCGCTGGCAACCGGGCTGCTGGTGAGCATTTTTCAGGCCGCTACCCAGATCAACGAGATGACCCTGACCTTCGTGCCGAAGCTGGTCGCGATCTTCGTCACTCTGGTGGCGATGGGGCCGTGGATGATCACCCACATCACCGACTTCATCCGGCGGCTCTACGGCTCGATTCCCGGCATGATCGGCTAGCGCTCCGGCCGGCGCGGCATGCTGACGGTCACCGACGCGCAGCTCGACGCCTGGCTTGCGGCGCTGATGTTTCCGCTGGTGCGGATTCTGGGCATGATCAGTTCCGCCCCGTTGTTCGGCAACCGCGGGGTTTCGATCCGAGTGCGCGTGGCGATCGGGCTCGGCATCTCGATTGCGATCCTGCCGTCCCTGCCACCCATGCCGGCGGTGGCGCCGGCGTCCGGCCTGGGTCTGGCGATCATGGCGCAGCAGTTCCTGATCGGGGTCGGTATCGCAATCGTGATGCGCATCGTGTTTGCCGCGGTCGACGTGGCCGGCGAACTGGTCGGGCTCCAGATGGGGCTGTCGTTCGCCGCCTTTTTCGACCCGGACTCCGGCGGCCGGACTGCGGTGGTCGCAGAATTCATGGGGCTCGTCACCAGCCTGTTGTTCCTCGCCTTGAACGGTCACCTGCTGCTGGTGGATGTGGTGATACGCAGCTTCGAGTGGCTTCCCGTCAGCACCACACCCCTCCATGGCGGCGGCTGGATGTCGGCCGTGCACTTCGGCAGCACGCTCTTCGCGGCAGGGCTGCTGCTGGCGATGCCGATCATGGCGACCTTGCTGGTGGTGAACATCGCCATGGGGGTGCTCACGCGCGCTGCGCCGCAGCTCAATCTGTTCGCGATCGGCTTCCCGGTCACGCTCGGCACGGGATTCCTCGTTCTGATGCTGTCGATGGAAGCTTTCGCCCCCGCCATGCGGCACTTCTTCGACCGCGGCTTCGAGGCGGTCGGCCGCCTGTTGCAGTCGCTGCACTAAGCCGAAAGCCGGTCCGTCAGAATTCGCCGAAGCTGACCGAGCGGACGAGGCGCAACTCGGCCTCGACGTAGCGCCGGCCGACGAACCAGCCCGAGCGCACACCCTCTTCGTAGCGGATGAGTTCGTAGGCAGCGAGCCCCCCCGCGCGAAGGCGCCGCTCGGCCCAGCGGCGAACCAGCAGGCGGGCGCCACCGTCGTCTCCGGTGTGTAGCCGCTCCAACGTCAATCTCAGGCGGTGGTGGCCACCGCCGAGATCCTCATGCGCAAGGGACCAGGCACCTGTCGCCAGTGTTTCGTCATGGTCCGCCTGCTGCCGGGCTTCGACTGGGTCTTCGACCTCGACGTCGGCGGCGGTGGCGGTGAGCGGCAGTGCCGCGAGGAGGCAGAGCCAGACCTTCATCAGTTCAGGAAATTGAACAGCGACAGATTGGCCACCCGCAGGAACGATTGCTGGGCCGCCTGCAGAAATGTCTGTTCCAGGGTCAGATCGCTGATCGCTTCGGCGTAATCGACATCCTGCAGACGCGAAATGGTCTGCGCGTACTGCAGGTCGAGATCGCCGGATACGTTTTCCAGCGCCTCGACCTCGTTGAAGCGCGAACCGACCGAGGCCTGCACCCGCAGGATGTTGTCGAACGAGGCATCGAGGTCCGTAAGCGCGGTGCTGACCGCCGCCGGCATCGATGCATTCGGGTCCTCGAGATCCGTGATGAAACTTGAAATCACGCCAAACAGACTGTCGGTGGATCCGGGCACTTTCATGAAGACTTCGTCACCGCTGTTGGACACCGGCAGGACGCGCGAGGTGGACACCTGAAGGGTTCGCTCGCCCTGATCTCCCTGATACGTCACGCCCACGAGCCCACCGGCAAATGGCTGGGTATCGCCCTTGAAGCCCGAGAACACGAACTCACCCTTGCCGTCCTGACTGTTCGCCAGCGACAGCAGCGCGTCGAAGCGAGCGCGCAAGTCGATCGCCACCGCATCCCGCTCGGATTGACTGAACGAACCGTTGCCGGCCGACACGACCTGATCCCGGACATAGCTCAGGATGTCCTTGACCCCTTCGAGCTTGTTTTCGACCAGGCCCAGCGCCTCCCGCGCATAGCCCTGATTGAGCTGGAACTGATTATTGACGCTCTTCGACTGGGCGACTTCGAGCGCGCGGGCGGTGGCGATGGGATCGTCCGAGGGCTTGACCGCACGTCGCCCGGTGGCGACCTGTTGCTGCAGCGTCAGCAGCTTGCTCTGCTGATCCTGGATGCTGCCGACGGCGGTGTCGTGGATCAGTGCCGTGCTCACTCTCATGATCTGCTACTCCTGCATCACTGCGCAATCGACAGGATTTCGTCGAACAGCCGGCCGGCAATCTGCATCACCCGGGCCGACGCCTGGTAGGCCTGCTGGTAGCGCACCAGGTTGGCGGCTTCCTCGTCGAGGTTTACTCCGGACAAGGCCTCGCGCGATGCGCTCGCCTGATCCAGCAGCTTCTGCTGCGCCTGCTCACCGACCTGAACTTCGCGTGCCTTGCTGCCGACGTCGCTGACCAGCTGCGAATACACGGACTGGAAGGTCGCCGTGGCGGTACCGGGCACCGGCACACCGCCTGCATCGCGGCGCACCAGCATCGCCTTGTTGAATTGCAGTGCGCCCAGCGCAACCATGTTGCGGTTGTCGGAAACGCCGATGTCGCCGCCGCCCTGGTTCGGTGACAGCGAAAACGTGTCGCCGTCGGCAGGTACGCCGCCGATTCGGAACTCGACGTCGAAGGTGGCACTACCGTCGTCGACGGTCAGCGTGAAGGCCTTGCCCGCCGAGTCGGTGGCCGGGTCGTAGGCCAGGCTGGCGGGCGTGAACGACAGCCCCGCGCCGGAAGGCACGAGTGCGTTGCCGGCCGCATCGAAGCTGAGGGAAACCGTGTTGAAATCCGGCTTGTTGTCCACCGGCACGCCATCCATGCCGCCGATTCTCGTGGTGCGGACCTCGGACATCACGGCGGTGCCGGCGTTGGCCAGGGTGGTGTTGCCGACCACCGCATCCGCTGCCGCCACCAGCCGCGTATCGCGAATCGCCAGGGTCAGGTCCCGCGCGACGTTGCGGGTGGGCTGCAACAGGAATTCGTCGCCGTCGGTCAACGACGCGGCCGCTCCGAGCGTCACCGTGAGGCCTACGTCGGCCGCATTGACGGCCTGCCCGTCGGACCGACGAGTAAGGACATAGCCGCCGGCGGCAGCCGAATTCACGGTAAGCAGGTATTCGTCGGCCGTCAGATTGCCGGCGCCGGCCGGATCGAAGCCCACGGTCACGTCACTGGTGGCACCGTCGATGCCCTTGACGGTCGGAACCAGATTCGTGAAGAAATCGCCGCCGAAGGCTCCGTCGAGATCGATGCCGAGGCGATGCTGCTCATTGAAGGCGACGCCGAGGCCTGCCGCGATCAAGCCCAACTGATTCTGCGCGGGATCGAGCGCCTCCCGTCGAAATGCCAGCGCACCGCCGAGCTGGCCACCACCGAGCAAGCCCTCGGGGAACACGATGCGGCCGCCGGACGGCGTCGTCATGCCGATCGCCAGCCGTGCCGGATCGTCCGGCGATGCAAAGGCCGTGAAGGTTGCGGCTTCGCCACCGATCACGAGGGCCTGGCCGGAACCGACGAACACCGACACGGATCCGTTCGACTCCTCGACCGCGCTGACCCGTACGAAGCGGTTGAGCTGTCGCAGCAAGTCGTTACGCTGATCCAGCAGATCGTTGGCCGGAAGGCTGGGGCCACCGACCTGGGCCGCGGAGATGTGGGCGTTGAGGGCGGCGATCTCCTCGGCCAAGGCGTTGATCTGGTCGACCGAACCGGCGATCACGTCTTCGTTGCTTTCCCGTACCTGATCGATGCGACCGTTGATCGCCTGGAATCGCGAGATCATCGCCTCCGCCGACGACAGCAGCGATTGGCGGGCAGGAACGTTCGAAGGGTTTGCGGCGACGTCCTGGACACCTTTGAAGAATTCGTCGAGCGCGCCGGACAAGCTTACCGCCGGATCCGCCAATAGGTTGTCCAGCTCGCCGATCTGCGCCGCATAGGTTTCGAGCTCCGCACGCCGGGTGTCCGCACCCAGCACCTGGTTCTCGAGGTATTGGCTGTAGGCGCGCTTGACGGTATCGACGCGGGTGCCGGTACCGAAGAAGCCGCCACCCGAGAACACCGGATCCTGGGTGCTCTGAACGATGCTCTGGCGGCTGTAACCGTCGGTGCCGGCATTCGAGATGTTGTGGCCGGTCGTCACCAGCCCGGCCTGGGCGGCGTTGAGTCCGGTGATTCCGATGTTGAGCAGACTGGCCATGGCGTTCTCTTGCGACAGGTGTAGTTACGTCACCCCTATGCAAAACCTTTGCCAACTCTGTTTCGCGGCGTGAGATCAGTCCCCACGCAACGCCGTACGCAGGGTATTGCCAGTGATGATCCGTGTCAGCTTGTCCGCGTACATCGGATCGGTCGCGTAGCCCGCCTGCTGCAGACCTCGCGCAAATTCCGCCGCATCGTGTTGACCGAGCACGCCGGCGTAGCGCGGATTGCCGCTCAGCAGGCGGGCGTAGTCTTCGAAGGCCTCGGCATAGCCGGCGTAGGCACGAAAACGCGAGGGCTCCCGATACGCCTTGCCATCACTGTATTCCAGCGCGTCCATCGCGACTGTGGCGCCACGCCAGTCCCGCCCGGCCTTGATGTTGAAGGGGTTGTACGACGGCGAACCGTCCGCCAGCTTCAGTTCGTGGCGCCCCCAGCCGGTCTCCAGCGCCGCTTGCGCCACCATGAAATGGGCGGGGACTCCAGTGGCACGACTCGCCGCCATGGCGTGGGGCCAGACCCGGTCCACGAAGGCACGCGCACCATCGGGCACGCTCGCGCTCGACGCCCCGGTCACCGCAAAGACCTCGTCGACCGGCAATTCGGCACCGTCTGTGCCGGTCGCCGCGGCATCTTTTGCCGCCTGCCGAGCGGCCATCGCCGCCACTTGCTCGAAGCCCGCCAGGTTGGTTGGGGCTTGCGCGGGCCGGCTCCGCGCCACCGGCTCCGCGCCCAGTTGGCGCGCAATCACGTCGCCGAAGCCGGTACCGCCGCCGTTGGCCAATTGCATCGCCAATTGTTGATCGAGTAGGGATTGGTAGAGGCGGGACTGATCGCTCTCGAAAATACCGTCCTTGGGCGTCGCGTCGCGCATCGCCTTGAGCACCATCTGCAGGAACAAGGCTTCGAACTGACGAGCCGCCGCGCGGATCGCCTCCGAGGAATTGCCCTCGCGCCCCAGCCGCTTCAACTCGTTGAAGCTGCGCGGATCGATGGCATTGACGGCGTCAGTGGCATCCATCGTTCAGATCACCTCCAATTCGGCCCGCAGGGCGCCGACCGCCTTCATCGCCTGCAGGATGCTGACCAGATCGAGCGGATTCGCCCCGACCGCATTGAGCGCCTTCACGACTTCGGCAAGATTGGCGCCGTCGGGTACGTTGATGAGACTGCCCGGGCTTTGCTCGATCGCCACGCCGGCGGTCTGGGTGACCACCGTACGGCCGCCCGACAGGGGCGGCGGCTGGCTGACTTCGGTGTCGGTGCCCACCGTCACCGACAGGTTTCCGTGAGCGACCGCACAGCGCTGCAGTGTGACCGCCTGGTTCATCACCACCGAGCCGGTGCGGGAATTGACCACGACCTTGGCGCTCTGTTGTTCGGGTGTCACCGGCAAGCCTTCCAGCATGCCGATAAAGGCCACCCGCGCGGTCGAGTCGAGCGGCGCGCGAACTCGGATCGTGCGGGCATCGAGCGCAGCAGCGGTACCCGGCGTGGTGGCGGCGTTGACCGCATCGACGACCTTGCGGGCGGTGCCGAAATCGGTCTCGTTGAGCTCCAGATGAACGAATTCCCCCTGCCCCAGCGCAGTCGCCACGGCACGCTCGACGGTCGCGCCCGCGGGGATGCGCCCCGCCGAAAGATGATTGATCACGGCCGAGGCGCCACCGGCCGCGGCACCGGCCCCACCCACCACGACATTGCCCTGGGCCAGCGCGTAGATCTGTCCGTCCGCCCCTTTCAGGGGAGTCAGCAGCAGGGTGCCGCCGCGCAGGCTCTTGGCATTGCCGAGCGATGAAACGGTGATGTCGATCGGCTGCCCGGGCCGCGCGAAGGCCGGCAGATCCGCAGTCACCATCACCGCGGCCACGTTCTTCAGCTGAAGGTTGGTCCCTGGCGGCAGCTGCACACCGAGGTTGCCCAGCATGTTGATCACGCTCTGCACCGTAAACGGCGTCTGCGTCGTCTGGTCGCCACTGCCGTCCAGGCCGACCACGAGTCCATAGCCGATCAGCTGGTTGTCACGAACGCCGGCGACCGACGCAAGGTCCTTGATGCGTTCGGCTCGCACTGCGCCGGGAAACGCCACCAAACCGACGAGCACGGCCGTGAGCAGCACGCGCAGGCGCGTTGCGCACTCGTGGAGAAGCTCCCTTCTGACATCCATCGACAACTCCTAGAACGGCATCAGCGCCACGAAGAAGCGCTGCAGCCAGCCCATGGCCTGACCCTCGGAGATGTAGCCACTGGCTTTGAACTCGATGCGCGCATCGGCCACCTGGGTGGACTGCACGGTGTTGGCGCCGGTGATGTAGCTGGGATTGACGACGCCGGAAAAGCGGATGAATTCGTTGCCCTGATTGATCGCGATCTGCTTCTCACCGGAGACCAGCAGGTTGCCGTTCGGATAGACCTCGACGACCGTGACGGTGATCGTGCCGTTGAATCGGTTGTTGGCGGCCGCCGCCCCCTGGCCGGTGAAATCACTGGTGGTGCCGGCCTCGACACCGAGACCTGCGAGACCGGCGAACGGCACTTTGGCGGCCGACGTGATCCCGCCGGAGACACTCGACTCACGGCTGGCGCTGGCGTTCGAAGCCTTCTGCGCGGTATTGCTTTCGACCAGATTGATGGTCAGCGTGTCGCCCAGCAGCCGCGCCCGCCGATCCTCGAACAGCGGTCGCACCTGGGCGACATGGAAGATGGCGCCGTTGGCCGGCGCGTTCTCGGCGCGCGGCACGGGCCGCACGGACATCGGCTGGTGAACGGCAGTGCTGGCGGTGGGTTCGAGCGTCGAACAGCCGGCCAGCAGCGAGATCAACACGAGGAGCAGTCGGCCCATGGCAGTTACAACTGGGTCAGGCGCCCAAGCATCTGATCCGAAGTCTGGATCGCCCGGGAGTTGAGCTCGTAGGCACGCTGGGTCTGGATCAGATTGACCAGTTCCTCGGCAACATTGACGTTCGCGGTCTCGATGAAGGACTGGTTGAGGATGCCGGCACCGTTCAGACCCGGGGTGTTCGGGGTGGCGGTGCCACTCGAGGCCGTTTCCAGGAAGAGGTTTTCGCCGAGCGCTTGCAGGCCGGTCGGGTTGATGAAGGTGGCCAGCTGAATGGTGCCGACCTGGGTCGCCGTGGCGTCTCCCGGCAAGGTGATGCTGACGGTTCCGTCGCGACCGATGGTCACGGTCTGCGCGTCTTCCGGAATGATGATCGCGTCCGCCAGCGGATAACCGGCGGCGGTCACCAATTGGCCGGTGTTGTCGCGCTGGAAGGAACCATCGCGGGTATAGGCCGTGGTGCCGTCCGGCAGCGAGATCTGGAAGAATCCCTTGCCGCTGATCGCGACATCGAAGTCGTTGCCGGTCTGGTTGAGGTTGCCTTGGGTGTGAATGCGCTCGGTCGCCACCGGCCGAACCCCGGTACCGATCTGCAGGCCGGTCGCGATCTGGGTCTGCTGGGTGCTCTGCGCGCCGGCCTGACGCAGGTTCTGGTAGATCAGATCCTCGAACACCGGCCGCGAGCGCTTGAATCCCGCCGTGGACACATTGGCGAGGTTGTTGGAAATGATGTCCAGATGCATCTGCTGCGAATCCAGACCGGTGCGGGCAATCCAGAGTGAGCGGATCATGTCGAACTCCTGCAGGTCGTCGGTGCCGCACGGCGCCGCAATCGGCGCGCGTGCCACCACAGGTTCATGTTAAGGCCGGCCAAGCGTCGCCAATCGGCGAAACAGGGCAGGCTTTGCCGGGTTGCTCAGCGCGCTCAGCTGCTCGCCAGCAGACGGGTCGCAGTGCGATCGTCCTGCTCGGCTGTGGTGAGCAGGCGCGTCTGCATCTCGAACTGGCGCGCCAGCGAGATCATGTTGACCATCTGGTCGACGACATTGACGTTGCTGCCCTCCAGGTGGCCACCGATCACCCGCACGGCCTCATCGGCCGCGGCGGCGCCGCCGTCGCGCAGACGGAACAGTCCATCGTCGCCGCGCACGAGTTGTCCTTCCGGTGGATTGACCAGCTTGAGTTGCGCCACCACATTGACGATGTTCTGGGCACCTGTCGTCGGCAGGGTAGAAATCGAGCCGTCGGCTCCGATCAGCACTTGATTGTCCGGCGGGATCGTGATCGGCCCGCCATCACCCTGTACCGGCAGACCAGCGGCGGTTTCCAGCACGCCGTTGGGCGAGAGCTGGAAATTGCCGTTGCGTGTGTAGGCCTCGCTGCCATCGGGCATCTGCACCGCGAACCAGCCGGGGCCGCGAATCGCTGCATCGAGACTACGGCCGGTCTCCTGCAGGGGACCCTGCGAGAAGTCGCTGTAGGCGGAGGCATCGACCACGAACGCGCGGGTCGGAAGACGCGCCTCGCTCTCGACCTCGACCGCCCGCAGGCGGTGGATCTCGGCCCGGAAACCGGTGGTCGTGGCATTGGCCAGGTTATGGGAAACCGCGGCCTGTTGCCCAAGCGTATGCTTGGCACCGGTCATCGCGGTGTAGATCAGGCGGTCCATGGCTTTCCTCCGCTCACTTGCTCAAGGATCAGCGCAGATTCACCAGGGTTTGTAGGATCTGGTCCTGGGTCCGGATCGACTGTGCATTGGCCTGGTAGGCACGCTGCTGGGTAATCATGTTCACCAGTTCCTGGGTCAGATCCACGTTCGATTCTTCGACCGCTCCGGCCGACAGCAACCCAAGGCTGCCCGAGCCCGGCGCCCCGATCAGTGGCTGCCCAGAGCTCGGCCCCTCGGACCACAGGTTGCCGCCCAGCGACAGCAGACCGTTCGGCGCCTGGAAGTTGGCGAGCACGATCTGTCCCAGATTGCGCGATTGGCCATTGGAATAGCGGCCCAGGATGATGCCGTCCCGGTCGATCGTCACGCCGGACAGGCGGCCCGATGCATAGCCGTCCTGCGCCTGGCTGTTCACACCGAAGGCGCTGCCGTACTGGGTGGTCGCGTCCATGAACAGCTCGATGTCGAAGTCGAGCGCGCCGCCGAAGGCGACGTTGTCGAAATCGATCGTGATCGTCGTCGGCGAAGCGGAGGTGAGGGTGCCGCTGCTGTCGAACTGGACACTGATCGGCGCCGCCGACGCAGCGGCACCGTCGATCTGGGTGTACATCTCCCAATCCCCGACCCCGGCTGCGGCAGCCGGAATCTTGCGGAAATACAGGGTCAGCACGTGCGCATTGCCCAGCGTGTCGAACACCGAAACCGAAGTCGAGGAGCTATAGGTCGTCGGATCCAGCTCGTCGAAAGCCGGATCGCCTGCGGCCGTGTCGAAGATCTGGGCGCGGGAATCGAGATTCATGCCGAGCCGCACCTCGGTCGTGATGTTCGGCTGCAGGTCGGCAGTATCGACCTGCAATGGCTCCGGCTGGGCCGGTAGGATCACGCCCGCTGCGTTGGCGGCATAGCCGGTGAGCTTGTAGCCCGGGCCGCCAACGATGAAACCGTCCTTGTCCACCTCGAACTGGCCATTGCGGGTATAGGCGACCGAGCCGTCGTTCTGCTCGACGCGGAAGAAGCCGGCGCCATTGATCGCGACGTCCAGCGGATTGTTGGTCGGCGAGATGTTGCCTTGGCTGAAGATCTGATTGACACCACCGACCGTGGTGCCGATGCCAACCTGAACGCCGGCGGTGGCGCCGTTCAGCGCCGCAGCAAAGACGTCGGCGAATTGAGTATTCGCGAACTTGAAGCCGACGTTGCCGGAGTTTGCGACGTTGTTGCTGATCACGTCCAGCGACTTCGAGGCTGCATTGAGGCCGCTCAAACCGGTCTGGAATCCCATTTTCTTTGCTCCTGCTTAGAGAATCTGACGAATTTCGGCCATGCCGAACATGCCTAGCGAGCCCACTTCCGCACTGACGCCGTCGTTGCCACGGACCACGCTGGTCACCGTGCCGCGCTCGAGTGCGGTTGCCGCCGAGGGCTCACCGCCGGCGCTGGCTGCGACCGATACCAGGTAGTTGCCGGGGACCGCGGGCGTTCCGTTCTGGCTGTTGCCGTCCCAAGCGAATCCATGCGTCCCCGCATCGAGCGGCCCGAGGTCGAGCACGGAGACTTCGATTCCGTTGGCGTCGCGAATGCTGACCACCACCGAATCGGCCGGCTCATCCAAGGTCAGGCCACCGCGCGCACCCTCTTCACCCAGCGTGAGGTGATTGCCGGGCACCAGCACCGAGCGTCCGACCAGCGCCGCCGCCTGCATTGTCTCGTTGCCATTGAGGCCGTCGAGCAGCTTGCCCATCGTCAGATTGAGTCGCTCGATGCCGTCCACCGTACTGATCTGGGCGAGCTGCGAGGTGACCTGCGCGTTGTCGAGGGGATTGAGCGGATCCTGATTCTTGAGCTGCGTCGTCAGCAGGGTCAGGAATTTGCTTTGGGCTTCGTCCTGGGCGCTGGCCACTTCGGCGCTGCGCGCGAGCGAGGCAAGCACGTCGGAGGTGGCGTTCGTGGAAACGGCGGGGATGGCCATGGATTACTCCGTCGGTTGCTACTGTTGCTGTCCGATCTGCAGGGTGCGCTGTAGCAGTGTGCGCGCCGTGCTCATCACTTCGGCATTGTTCTGATAGGCCCGCGAAGCCGAGATCATGTTCACCATCTCCTCGACCACGTTGACGTTGGGCATCGCGACATAGCCCTTTTCGTCGGCGGCCGGGCTGCTCGGGTCATACACCATCCGGGCCGGTGCCGCGCTTTCGACCACACGACTGACTTCGACACCCACCGAGGACGTTCCCGCCACCGGCCGCGCCGCGAACACCACCTGCTTGGCGCGGTACGGCTGCCCGTCGGCGCCGACGACGCTGTCGGCATTGGCCAGGTTCGAGGCCGTCGTGTTGAGCCTCGCCGACTGCGCATGCAATGCGGAGCCCGCCACTTTGAACACGTCCATCATGCTGCTCACGGCTGTACCCTCCGCTTACTGGCCGACGATCGCCCGCTGCATTCCGGTCAGCAGACCGTTGATGAAGGTCACGCTGGCTTCATAGTGCAAGGCGTTCTCCGCAAAGGCGGCGCGCTCGACATCCATGTCGACCGTATTGCCGTCGACGTTTGGTTGAATTTCGGTGCGGAAGCGTGCGAAGCGGTCCAATGCCGGGTCGGCGGCGGCCGGCAAGTGACCGGCGGCAGTGCGGCTCAACGCCAGCGGGCCCAGCCGATTGCCGAGGGCCCCGGCCAGCGCCGAACGGAAATCGATGTCCTTCGCCTTGAAATTGGGCGTATCCGCGTTCGCGATGTTGGAGGCGAGAAGCTGCTGCCGGTGGGCACGCAGGTTGAGCGCGGTTTGGTGGAATGCGAGTTCCTGTTCGAGTCTGGCTTTCATCGCTGGCTCCTGGTCTGTCCTGCCGGTGCGCTTCGAATCGAGTCGGCCACTCCCGGCACGCTCACCTTCGCACCTTCCATGCCAGCCAGCGTAGCGTGGCAAAGTCCCTTGTATCGTCGGAGAAACCGACCAAATACCGGCCAATTCGCACCACTGCAGGCGGCAGCCGGCAAGCTCGGCCGGCAGCGATCGGCAGCAATTGCCGGCGCCGCGATCGGGCCACGGCGCCCACGTCCAATCGCCCGCCGTGGTTCAATGACGCCATGAGCCGCATCGGAGCCGCCCTGTTGTCCCTGACCTCCTTCGCCGTGCTGCTGTCGTCCTCTGTCTCGGCACGCCAGCCGGTGGCTCCGGTGCGCGACGCGGTCGAGCGACTCCTGTTCGAACGGGCTGCGGGGTCCAGCGCGGACGTCCGGGTCGAGGTCGCCCCCATCGATGCCGACAACCACCTGCCGGCCTGCGAGCGACTGGACGCATTCATGCCCCGTGGGCGCCGCGCATGGGGCCGCACCTCGGTCGGCGTGCGCTGCCAGGCGCCAGTGCGCTGGACGATCTACGTCAGCGCCAGGGTCCAGGTATTCGGTGATTATCTGGTGCTCGCCCGAGACCTCAGACCCGGCCAGCTGGTTGCCCCGGAAGACCTCACCCGTCGGCATGGCGACCTCACCGAAGACGGTGCCGGCGCCCTCGTCGACGCGACCCAGGCTGTGGGCCACCCGGCGCGCATCGCGGTCGCCGCAGGACGCCCGCTCACGCGCGAGATGCTGCGCGTGCCTCCGGTGATTGGGCGCGGAGAAACGGTTCGGGTGGTCACCGAAGGCAGGGGCTTCCAGGTGGCAAACCAGGGACGCGCTTTGAACGATGCCGGCGAGGGGCAGGTCGTACGAGTGCGTCTGCCAAGCGGAAAGGTGCTGTCGGGAAGGGCACGTCTGGACGGCACCGTCGTAGTCGGCCCCTAAGGCCAGACCACCCCGCTCGTCAAGAAAATTGAAACAAGGGTCAAATTTTTTAACGATTTCGTCGGTGCACGCCCCTATTGCAGGGCCAAATGGGTCTAAAGTTGCTCCCAGGTCTGGCCGTAACGTCAGTCAGATTCCTACTGAGGTAGCTCGCTGTGAAAATCGACAATTCCATCAAGCCGGTCGGAAACCTGGAGACCGGCGACAACCGAACGAAGGCGGTGCCGACCACCGGCGCCCCGCCGTCGGCCGCGCCGGCGGGTGATCGGGTCGAACTTTCGTCCCTGTCGTCCGGCATGCAAAAGGCCGAGCAGGCCATTCAATCGACGCCGGTCGTCAATCAGGTGCGGGTGGATGAGATCAAGCAGGCGATCTCAGAAGGCCGCTTCAAGGTAGACGCCAACAAGGTCGCCGACGGACTGGTCGACAGCGTCCGCCAAATGCTTGCCGCCCAGCCGAACAAGGTCTGAGTTGACGACGCGCGCGCCGGACCGGCAGATGCTGGCGACGCTCCTCCATGAGGAAGCGTCGATGCTGAGCGATTTCGTCTCGCTGCTGGAGCGCGAACAGTCCCTGCTGCTGGACGGAGAAACCGATGCCTTGTTGGAGATGGCCGAGCAAAAGACGCGGATGTATCGGCGCCTCCAGTATCTGTCCGACGAGCGCGCCCGGCTGTTTGCCGGTTCTCGCCAACCACTGGACGCAGCGGCCATCCGGCAGGCCTTGTCCGAGCACGCCACTGCGCTCACCGACTGGGATCAGGTCGTGCGGCTCGCGCGGCAGGCCAGCGAACAAAACCAGATCAATGGCCGCCTGATCGGCGAGCGCATGCAGAACAACCAGCAGGCCTTGACGGTTCTGATGGCGGCAGCGGCCCAACCCGGCGCCACCTACGGCCCAGACGGACAATCCAAGCCACATCTCTCCGGAAGACGCTTCGGAAGCGTCTGACCGTCCCTGACTCTCCGAATTCGCCCATGATCGGCCAAGGGCCGAGGGGGCCCTTCGTCGGATTGAACGCGCGGGTGATGCGCAGCACGCGGTCCACCGCCGACCGACCGCCATGACGGATCGTCAGCCTCGTCGCCGACCGCCCCGCGACCACCTTGCCTCGGCGCAGTTGCTCTGGGTATGCTATCTGGCATACGACAACCGCATCTCTGCCATGAACCCGCCAAGGCACGCCCACCTACGCAACGACTGCAGTCGCCCATCTGTGTGGCCGATCTTGCCAGGCGCGGAGGTACCGGAGGTCGATGCCTGAGGGCGCGATCGCACCGACCGCCCTGCCTTGCGCCATCTGGCTCGTGGCCTGCCTTTCTCTGGCAGGCGTCGCCCATGTGGTATGGCTCGGTTCGCGACTGTCGAAACCCTTTGCGTTACCGATCGACCGAGGCGCACGAGTCGGCGGCCATCGCATCTTCGGTGACAACAAGACCTGGCGCGGGCTGATGGCAATGCCACTGGCCACTGCCCTCGCATTCGCCCTCGCCGCGCTCGTCAGGGATGCGACGCCAGCTTGGCTCGCGAGCGGGCTCTGGCCGTTGCCGCCGGCCCAGATGGCGACGGTGGGTGCCGTTGCCGGACTCGCCTTCATGCTCGCGGAACTTCCCAATTCCTTTCTCAAACGCCGCCTCGGGATTGCACCGGGGGCAACAGCCGGTGGCCGCCGGCTTCGCTGGGCGTGCTTCGCGCTGGATCGCCTCGATTCCACGATCGGCGCCTTGCTGGCCATCGACTGGATGCTTCCCCTGGCCGTCATGACCTGGGTCTGGGCCCTCTCGCTGGGCACGCTGTTCCACCTGTTGTTCAGCTTCTGGCTGTATCGCCTGCGGCTCAAGATGCGCCCCACATGAACAGCCGGGGCCACGAATTCCCGACGGAGGACGCCCAGTGGCTGACCCCGCTGGCCGACGCACACGACGCCGAGCGACATGGCGGCAAGGCGGCCGGCCTGGCACGCATCCTGGCAATCGACCTGCCCGTGCCCGTGGGCTGGGTGGTGAGCCCGGCGGCCATGCACGACGCAATCCGCCGAGCGAGCCTCGAGCCACTACTCGACCGCCTACGAATCGGGCACGGCGGCCCGGACGAGGGAGATTGCAATGCGGCACGCGCCGCGCTCATCGGGGCGCTCCAGGCACAGCCACTCGACCCCGCGCTGCGGCAAGAACTCGCGTCGATCACGGCCGACGGCGGGAAATTTGCCGTTCGCAGTTCCGCCGTCGGCGAAGACGGCAGCGAGCACTCGTTTGCCGGTCAGCTCGACTCCGTCCTCGGCGTCGTCGGTATCGATGCGGTCGAGGCGGCTGTTCGTCAAGTGTGGGGGTCCCTTTGGTCTGCGCGCAGTCTGGCCTACCAACGACGGACGGGAATCGAACTTGCGTCGGCCGCTGTCATCATTCAGCGCCAGATCGATGCCGTCCGTTCGGGCGTGCTGTTCACGCAATCTCCGGTGAATCCCTCCCAGTGCCTGATCGAATATTGTCAGGGACTCGGCGAGGGCCTGGTTTCAGGGGCACTCGATCCGGCACGCGCCACCTTCGATCGAGACACGCGCAGCCTGCGGTCGAGCGAAGCGGGCGAGGACGGCGGCAAAATCTCCGAGGCTTCGCTGCGCACGCTGCTCGACCAAGCGCTGCAGTTGGAGGCGCAGTTCGGTCGAGCGCTCGACATCGAGTGGGCGATCGATCGATGCGGCAAGATCTGGATGCTGCAGGCGCGCCCGATCACGACCGTGCAACAGCCGGATCGGGCGGCGGTGAGCCAGCGTTTCAGCAACGCCAACATCGCGGAAAACTATCCCGAGCCGATCACGCCGATGCTCCATTCCATCGTCGGCCCGGCCTACAGTGCCTATTTTCGAAATCTCGGGCTGGGTTTCGGGATTTCACGCCGTCGCGTCGAGGCGATGGAGCCGGCGCTCGGCGGCGTCGTCGGGGTGCACGCCGGCCGTCTCTACTACAACCTGAGCAATATTCACGCCCTGATCCGGTTGGCGCCGGGAGGGCGTGAGTTGGCGCGCTATTTCAACGAATTCATCGGCGCCAGCGACTTTCCGCAGCCGGTGAATTCGATTCCCGATCCCGGATATCTCGGGCGGGCGCTGGAATGGGTGCGCGTCGCAACGTGCGTCGCCAGACAGTATCTGGGCGTGACGCGCCGCATTGCGCGCTTCGAACGGCGTATCGACGAATACTGCGATCGGTACCGACCCGAAACCATCGACCGACTCGATCGGTCGCAGTTGCTTACGGCTCTGCGAGGATTCACCGAAATCCGGATGCGCCAATGGAACGACGCGGCGCTCGCCGATACGGCAGCGATGGTCTGCTATGGCAGCCTCGGGCACTTCCTCCAGTCCGCACTGCCGCCGGATGCCCGCCTGCGGCCCCACAACAACCTGTTGGTCGGCTTGCCGGACCTGGCCAGCCAAGTGCCGGTTCAAAAGCTGTGGGCACTGTCGCGTCAGATTCTCGACGATCCGGAACTCACCGCGCTGTTCGACGGCCCGCCGGAGGCGGTGCTGCCCACGCTGCGCCAGACGCACCGCTTCAAGCGCTTCGACGAAGATTTTCGCAGCTACCTGACCCGCTGGGGTTTCCGCAGTTCTGGCGAACTGATGCTCAGCCAGCCCAGCCCCGAAGAAGATCCGCTGCCGACGCTGGCATTGCTGAGGTCCTACGTGCAACTGCGGGGCGCCTCTCCCGATCAGCGGCTGGCTCGACAGGCGATCGAACGCGAAGAGGCGACTGCGCAGATTCGGGCACGGCTCGATAGCGGCCGCGGGCTGCGGCTGCCGGTGTGGGTCGCGCGCCGCATATTCGACCGGCTGCTTTCGGCCACGCAGGCATCGATTCGCCTGCGGGAACGGGCGCGGATGAAGCAGGCGCGCCTGTATGTGACGCTGCGGCATGTGCTGATGGCATGCGGCCGCCGCCTGCACCGCGAGGGGCGCATCGACGTCGCCGAGCATGTCCTGTTCCTGCGTCTCGACGAGCTGGAAAGCCATCTCGCGGGCCTTGCCCTGCAGCCCGACGGGCTCGCGGGGCTGGTGGCACTGCGCGAACCCGCCCACCGCGCCTTCGCCGCGATGCACCCACCCGACCGCTTTACGGTGCCCGTCGGGGAGTACCTCGGCGCCCAGGCGGGTCCGACGAAAGCGCCGCCCGGCGCGGCGCCGTCCCGTGCCCTCACCGGCATCGGCGCCTGCGGCGGCCGAGTCGATGGTCCAGCAGCCGTCTTGGGGGATGCAACCGAAGGTGGCAGCATGGCCGAACCATCGATCGTCGTCACGCGCCAGACGGATCCGGGCTGGGCGAGCGTCTTCTTCCTTGCAAAAGGGCTCGTCGTCGAGCGCGGCGGCATGCTGTCGCACGGCGCCATCATTGCCCGCGAATTCGGCATTCCAGCCGTGGTGGGGGTGCGCGACGCGACCACGCAGATTCGCAGCGGCCAGCACCTTTCGGTCGACGGGGACCGCGGCGAGGTACGCCTTGTCGACTGAATGCCTTTCCGCATACTTTCGCCGGCGCATCCTGCTGCCCCGCGTGTTCATCCTCTGGGCATTGCTGGTGTTCGCGGCCGAAGCCGGTTCGGACCGGACCCTGCAGGCATTCTTGCTGTTGTCGCTGATCGTGCAGTTCCGGGTGCTCGACGACTATGCCGACCGCGGCCATGACGCCGCGGTGCATCCCGAACGCATCATGGTCGACCAATCCTCGGCGTTCGACCTGCGACGGCTGGCGCTTGCCCTTACCGCCCCCATCGCGGCCCTCGCCTGGCTGCAAGGAGACGCCACCGCACTGCTCGGCTACCTGTTGCTATTGGGTGCGATGACCTGGCTCGCCGATCGGCTTCGACCGCTCATTCCGCGCTTCTGGCGAACGCAGGCGGTGCTGCTGAAATACCCCGCCTTCGTCGGACTGGTTTCGCCTGGGCAGGACATCGACGACTGGGGGCCGAATGCGGTGGCGGTGCTGCTGATCCTCTGTCTGTACGAATTTGCGACCGATCGCGAACTGCGGTCCCACCCTGCATCGCAGGCCGTCATGATGCTGGCTGCCCTGTTGCTGGCGGCGACATTGCCGGCGACCCTCGGGCTGTGAATCGCTGATGGACACGGCAGCCCGACACCCGCTTCCGATCGAGGCCCGGCTCGATCCTTCGATTCGCCCGGCATCGCCGCCACCATCCTTCATCCGCCGCGTCTTCGTCACCGGCGGCACCGGCTTCGTCGGCCGCTTCGTCCTGGCCGAGTTGCTGGCCAGCACCGAATGGGACGTGGTGTGCCTGGTGCGAGCCACTGACCGACACCATGCAGAAACCCGGATCGAGGACGCTCTGGCACAGACCGGGCGGCCGCTCGCGGCATTCAGGCCGCGCTGGCAGGCGCTGGCTGGATCGCTGGCCGAGCCGCGATTCGGTCTGGCACGGGGCGAGTACCACGCCATCGCCACGACCTGCGACGGGGTGATTCACTGCGCCGCCGAAGTGAGTTGGCTCAAGTCCTGGAAGCGACTCGCAGCCAGCCACGTCGAAGGCAGCCGAAATGCGGTTTCGCTGGCCTGTGCCGGACGCGCAAAGCGACTGCTCTTCGTCAGTACGCTCGCCGTCTGTTACCTGCCCGGCGCGGAAGATGTGGACGAGCGGGACGATTTGCTGCCGCGCCTGGACGAGATTCCCCTGGGCTACGCCCAGGCCAAATGCGTGGCGGAGTCGCTCGTGCGCGAAGCGGCTGCCCGCGGCTTGTCCGCGAGCATCCTGCGGCCCGCGCTGATTTCCGGCGACAGCGTCGATGGCACGAGCAATCCGACCGACCTGTTGTCGCGCCTGCTGCAGGCCAGCGCTGCGACCGGGGTGAGCGCAGATGTCGATTGGGCCGTCGACTGCGTGCCCGTCGATACGGTGGCTCGCGCCGTGCGACTGCTGATCACCGAGCAGGGCGACGGGCTCGAAGTGATGCACTTGCGCCACCCCTGCCCGCGCCACTGGCGCGAACTGGTTCTCTGGCTCGCGCTGGCAGGCTACCCGCAGCACCTGATTCGGTTCCGCGACTGGCAGGAGTTCGTCGCGACCGAAGCGGCACGGTCCGCGCCGTCGCTTCACGTGCTCAAGCCTTTCCTGCTCGCCCGCCCGACGGCAATAGGCGGCCAGAGTCTGCCCGAGTTCTACCTCGGCAAGGCATCCGCCCGGATCCGATCGGATGCCTCGGTCGCGCGCCTCGACGCGCTGGGTCTGCAGATTCCCGCGCTGGACGGCGCCCTGCTTGCACGCTACCTGGCGTTCTTCCAGGCGGAGCATTTTCTGCCCCGCCCGACCCGCACCTCACCGGTTCGGGGTGAGGCCGAAGCGAGCGCAACCGCACTGCGGACGGCTTGTGCCATGGCAGTGAATCGGGCCTATCGCCTCGCACCCGGAGCGCTCCGTCGCTTGCCTGGCGGCGACGCCTTGATCACCGACTTGAGCGCTCAGGTGGACGGTGGCGCGACCGGCCTGTGGCGGTGTACGCTGATTCGCCGCAGCGACAAGCAGCAGATCCCCGTGGTCGTCAAGCGGCGCGCCGACGACGTCAGCCTCACGCGCGTGGCGGTCCGCCTTGCCGAAACCGCAACACCCGGGCTCGGCGGGGTACTCGAGCGCTACAGCGCCCACCTTCCCCACCAGGGTGGCGGCGACCGCGAGATCGGCATTCACCGCTTGGCGAACCCGCGCATCGATCGCCACAAGCCGGCCCATTTCGACTGGCACGGGTCCTCGGCGCCGCCGCGCACGCTGCTGACGGAGTATCTCGAGAACGTCGAATTGATGGATTCGGCCAATCGCGTCGGCGAATGGCGGCTCGCGCATCTGCATGCCGCCGTCGACGCCTTGGCATCGATCCATGCTCCCTGGCTCGGCAAGGCCGAGGCTTTGTCGGAACACGATTGGCTGGCCCGCAGCGACACTGCACGCACGCCCACTGCCGCCGAGCCATTGTGGGCGCATCTGGCCGAATTCTCGTCGAGCCGGTTCTCGCCCTGGGGAGGGATCGGCCAGGCGTCACGGCAACGCCGCCCGGCCGCCGCCATCGCCCGGTGGTGGGTCCAGTGGCAAGAACTCGACCACACCCTGATCCACAACGATTTCAATCCCCGCAACCTGGCCTTCCGTAAGACGCGCGACGGCCCGCTGGCCTGTGCCTTCGATTGGGAGCTGGCGGACATCGGTCCTCCGCAGAGGGATCTCGCCGAGTTGCTGTGCTTCGTTCTGCCCTGCGGCGAGGCCGCCGATTGGGCGAACACGCTGCTGGAACGCCACCGGCGCGGGCTGGAGATCGCGGCGGGCAGGGACATCGACGCACACCAATGGCGACATGGCTTCGCGCTCGCGCTCGAGCAGCTGATGCTGATGCGCCTGCCATTCTATGCCCTCGTCGATCGCTTCCGGCCACTGCCCTACCTGCCCCGGGTCGTCGCCAACTGGGCGGCGCTCGCGCAATGGTGTGGCGCCGGGTACTGACCTTCGCGTGGCGGCCCGGACACTTCGGGGTTACGCCCCCGGAAGACGGCGTGAAGGTCGACCCCCGGTGCGCGCGGAGGTATCCCGGCCGCCATTCGAATGGCCCGGGCGTCGCGTGCACCGAACGATTGCGACGAGCCGGCAAATTGATCCGCTCGGTTGCCGCGTGAGCGCCTTCCCTTGCCGGCAAAAACTGCCAGAACCCCCTCTTTTTCGATGGATTCTCCGCCTACTGCGGCTGGCATCCTAGTTGCAATGCCGTGATCGGCAGCCGTGCCTCGTGAGGGGGTTGGCGGCCGATGCTGCACAGGACGGGAATCCGAAAAGGAGTGACATCATGGCTTCGATCATCAACACCAACATCCCCTCGCTGAATGCCCAGCGCAACTTGAACGCGTCACAGAATTCCTTGTCGACGGCCCTGCAGCGCCTGTCCTCGGGTCTTCGGGTGAACAGCGCCAAGGACGACGCTGCCGGCCTGGCGATCGCCACCCGCATGAACGCCCAGGCGCGCGGCATGACCGTCGCGATCCGCAATGCCAACGACGGCATCTCCCTGGCCCAGACCGCGGAAGGCGCACTGGGGCAGATCAAGGATCATTTGCTGCGGATGCGCGACCTGGCGATCCAGTCGGCCAACGCGACCAACTCCTCGAGCGACCGCCTGGCGCTGGAATCGGAGTTCGACCAGCTCCAGAACGAAATCGACCGCATCGGGCAACAGACCACGTTTAATGGCCTGAAGATCCTCGACTCGGACGCAGGCACCCAGACCTTCCAGATCGGCGCCAACGCGGGCGAGACGGTGACCGTCACCACCACAGCCGTCTCCGGCGGCGCCGTCTCGGCCGCAACGGCATCGGCAACCACCACGGTGACGACCGCCAGCGGTGCGTCCGCGGCGATCCTGACGATCGACTCGGCCATCGACAAGGTCAATACCGATCGCGCCACCTACGGCGCGGCTCAGGTTCGCTTCGAAGGGGTGATCTCGGTGCTGCAGGTGTCACGCGAGAACCAGACGGCCGCTGCCAGCCGCATCCTGGACGCGGACTTCGCGGCGGAAACCGCGGCGCTCACACGAGCCCAGATCCTGCAGCAGGCCGGTACCGCCATGCTCGCCCAGGCCAACGCCATTCCGCAGAACGTGCTTCAATTGCTGCAGGGCTGATCGCGCCGGGCGAATCCGTTCGCCTCAGACTTCGGATCGATTCCCGTCGACCGCCAAGTACCGCGGCGGCGCATGCTGCCGCGGTACCGTCCTTTCCCGCCGTGGGGCCGTTCCCGGCCGCCACAGTCGGCCTCAGAGCTTGCGCCGGATAAAGAATTCGAAGCTTCCTTCTTCGCCAGCGACGTCTCCGTGGCTCACCAACTCGTTGCCGGTCTGCTTGGCAAAGGCGGCGAAATCCTTGACGGAACCCGGATCGGTCGCCAGCACCCGCAGCACCTGGCCGGCTTCCATCGTCGCCAGCGCCTTCTTGGCGCGCAGGATCGGCAGCGGGCAATTCAGCCCGCGAGCATCGACTTCCATGTCCTTGTGACCTGCCATCGGATTTCCTCTCGCTCGTCCGCGGCGCAATGCCGCCGGCAATCAACAGCTCGGAATTGTAGCGCGCCGGCTGCACGCCACCGATTCAGCCGCCCCTGCGCGCCTGTTCGCGCTCGGCTGCCAGTTCCGCGCGCAGACTGCGCATGCGCGAATCGATCGCCGACGCCTCGTAGAAGTCGGCGTCGCCCGCTTTGCGCGCCAACTCGAGCTGCTCGACCGCAGCACGCAAGGCACCCTGCAGACGATACACCTCTGCCTGGGCGCGATGCCGACCCGAACTGCTGCCTTCGGCGGCCCTGGACCGTGCCAGCAGGGACCACAGGCGGGCATCGTCCTCGCTGACGGCGAGCCGGCTCCGGAGCCGGCTGCTGGCCTCGGCCGCCCGACCGGCCGCAAGCAAGGCCTCGGCCTCGCCATAGACCAGCGCCCGCTGGTCGGGAAAGCGCTTCAGTGCGACTTCATAGTGGGCGACCGCCTGTTCCCACTTGCCGGCGGCGGTCAGCACCTCCCCCTCGAGGGCGCGGAACATCGCGTGGTCCGGGTGTTCGCCGAGCGCGGCCATCCGCCTGACCGCATCATCGACCCGACCACGTGCCAAGGCCGCCCGAATCTGGGCATAGTCAACGACCCATGCCACCTCCCCATCGAGCCGCTTCATCCGCCCGTCGAGGGTATGGACATCTCCTCCGTCGACGATCAGCTTGGCACGCACCAGGCGGAAGCTGGTGGAGTCGGGAACCCGGCGATCGGCGAGCGATTGAACGCGATTTTCGATGTCCGCGATGCGCTCCGAAGTCAGCGGGTGGGTGCGCATGTAGACGGGAGCATGGTTTTCGTAGAGTCTGCTGCCGCGCTGCAGGCGTTCGAAGAAACTGGCCATGCCACGGACGTCGAAACCGGCCTGGTCCAGCACCTGCAGCCCGACGCGGTCCGCCTCGCGCTCGAAATCACGACTGAAAGCGAGTTGCGACTGGATGCCCGCGGCCGAGCCGGTCGCGATCGCGGCCTCGGCCGCCTGAGAATTGCTGCCGGCAGCAAGAATGGCCACGATCAGCGACGCGAGCATGATCAGCCCGGTTCGTCCCTGGTTGCCCACCATCTGCGCGATGTGGCGCTGGGTCACGTGCGCGATCTCGTGGCCGAGAACTGCAGCCAGTTCCGACTCGCCGCGGGCTTCGACGATCAAGCCGGTATGGACACCGATGAATCCCCCGGGCAGTGCGAAGGCATTGAGCGAGGCGTCGCGAACCGCGAAGAAGCCGAAGTCTTGGCTCACCGAGGGCGCATGGGCGGCCAGCCCGAGCCCGAGCCGATTGAGGTAATCCTCGACTTCCGGGTCCTCGACGTAGGCACGTTCGTGCCACCGGATCTGGCGCATCGCTTGCTCGCCGACGCGCCGCTCCGCCATCGGGCTGAGGTCGCCAGCCCCCACTTCGCCCAGATCGGGAAGGCCGGCGGCAAACGCCCGAAGCGTCATCGATAGGGCCATCAGCATGGCCATGAGTCGTCTCATCACGATGCTATGATAGCGAGCCTTTCCAAGGCGTTCCCTCGGCGGTGTAACGCGCCGAAGACACCCCACGGCGGAGATTTGCGCAATGAGCGACGCGCTGACCCATTTCGATCGCGACGGCAAGGCCCACATGGTGGACGTCGGCGGCAAGGCCGAGAGCCGCCGGGTCGCGCGGGCCGGTGGCTGGATTGCAATGCGTCCCGAGACGCTGGCCGTGGTGGTGACGGGAAGCGCCAGCAAGGGCGATGTTCTCGGCATCGCCAGAATTGCGGCAATCCAGGGTGCCAAGCGAACGTCGGAGCTGATCCCCCTGTGCCATCCCCTGCCATTGACGCGTGTGGCGGCCGAATTCGAAATCGATTCCGAGGCGAATCGGGTCCACTGCGTGGTCACCGCGGAGACGGTCGGCCGCACCGGCGTCGAGATGGAAGCCCTGACCGCAGTGCAGGTCGGCCTGCTGACGATTTACGACATGTGCAAGGCCATGGACCGGGGCATGACGATCGGCGACGTCCGCCTGCTCGAAAAGAAGGGCGGCAAGTCAGGTCACTGGGTGGCCGCTCCGGACTGAGCGATGAATCGCGACGGAATGGCCGGGGCGCGGTTGTCGGCGCTGCTGCCCTACCTGGGTCTGTTGCTCTGCGCTTTCGTCTATCTGCTGGACTCGACCCCGCTGACCGCGGCTCGTCACGCTTATTTCGACCAATTGCAGCGCTGGCATCCGCGCCCAGCGGACACCAGCCAAGTGGTGGTCGTGGACATCGACGAGCAGAGCCTGCAACGTCTCGGCCAATGGCCCTGGCCTCGCAGCCGGCTCGCCGAACTGCTGCGCCGGCTGGCTCGCGCCGACGCCGGCGTGATCGGCTTCGACATGGCGTTCTCGGAACCCGACCGGACCAGCCCGGAGGCAATGCTGGAACTTTGGCCCGCGTCGGACCGTCTGGCGGAACTGGTTCGCGCGCTGCCCGACCACGACCGGCAGTTTGCCGAGGCCGTTGCCGAAGCGAAGGCTGTTCTCGGCTACCCGCTGCAGACCTTGCCGCGCCTGCCGCCACCAGACAAGGCGGGCTTCACGGTAGCCGCAGGCACCGCCCCCGACGAGGATCTTTTCCGCTTCGGTGGCCGCCTCGGCTCGCTGCCTGTGCTCGAGCAGGCTGCCCGCGGGCTCGGGCATTTCAGCGTGATCGACGGCCCCGACTCGATCGTCCGCCAAGTGCCGCTGCTGGTGTTTGCCGAAGGCCGGCGGGCACCTTCCCTGGCGCTGGAGATGCTCCGGCTGCATCTCGGCGTGGATGCCTTTCGCCTGGAGACGGATGCCTCCGGACGGGGCCTCGCGGCAATCGGCATCGGCACGCTGCGCATCCCGACCGAGACGAATGGACTGGCTTGGCTCCACTATCAGCCGCGACAGGCCAGCGCCTACCTTCCGGCCTGGCAACTGCTCGACCAAAGCACGACCTTGCCGGCGTTGCAGCAGCGGATGGTCCTGGTCGGCAGTTCGGCGTCACTGCTGCACGACACCCGGGCGACACCGTTGGGCGAACAGGTACCGGGCGTCGAGGTTCATCGGCAACTGATCGAGCAAATGCTCGATCGCGACTGGCTGAGGCGTCCAGGCTGGTTGATCGGGTGCGAAGTCATCGCCATGCTGGCGGGCTCCCTCCTGTTGATCCGGTTCGCGCATCGCTGGCCGGCGTGGCCGCTGGCGCTGCTTTTGCTCGCATTGCCGATCGCCGCACTCGGCTTCGGCCGCTGGCTGTTCGCCAGTGCCGGCCTGATCGCCGATCCGGTATCTCCGCTGTTGGCATGGGCCACCTGCCTGTCGCTCGCCTCACTGTCCAGGCTCTACCGCAGCGACCGCCGCCAGCGCTGGATTCGCCAGGCCTTTTCCCGCTATGTGTCGCCAAACCTCGTGCGGCATCTGGTCGAGCAACCGGATGCGCTCGAACTCGGCGGGCGGCGCCAGGAGTGCAGTTTCGTGTTCACGGATCTCGAGGGCTTTACCGGGTTCATCGAGAAGACGCCGCCCCGCGACGCTGTCGGCCTCATCAACAGCTACCTCGACGGCATGATCGCGATCGTCTTCCGCCACGAAGGCACCCTGGTCGGTATCGCCGGTGACGGAATGATTGCGATGTTCGCGGCACCGGTCTATCAGCCGGATCACGCTGCCCGTGCACTGGCCTGCGCGATCGACCTCGACCGCTTCGCCCACGATTTCGCCAACGGCCACAGCACCGCCGCGCACCGCTTTTGCCGAACCCGGATCGGCGTCAACAGCGGCGAAGTAACGGTCGGAAACTTCGGCGGCAGCACCATGCTCGAGTACCGGGCGCTGGGCGACCCGGTCAACTCAGCGGCCCGCCTCGAGGCCGCCAACAAGGTTTTGGGCACCCGCGTGTGTGTCTCGGCGACAACCCTCGCCGGCTGCCAGGGCGCACCGGCGCGGCCGATCGGGCGCCTGCTGCTACGCGGCCGGCAACAACCCCTGACGGCGTTCGAACCGGTGGCCGAGCCGGATCCGGACTACGAGCAGGCTTTCGAACTGCTGCGTCACGGCAATACGAAGGCACTGGCCCGATTCGAGGATCTCTGTCGGGCGCGCACCGACGATCCACTGTGCGCGTTTCACCTCGCTCGCCTGCGCTCGGGCGCAACCGGCGATCTCATCGACCTCGCGGGCTGAAGCCCCGCGGGCGCACCGCGGCCATCAGCGCACGACGACCTCGACCCGCCGGTTGTAGGCCTCCGGCGTATCGTCCGGGGTCGCCACCAGCAGGTTGCCTTCACCGTGGCTCTCGGTCGAAATCCGATCGAGCCGCAGGCCGGCGGCGAGCAGCGCATCACGTACGAACGAGGCCCGCAACAGGCCCAGAGCCTGGTTGTCCGCCGGGTCCCCGGTTGTATCGGTATGACCGACGATGGAAATGTCTGCGGCATCGCGCGACGCCGCCTCGGCCAGAACCGCCGGCAGCAGCGCTTCCGATTCGGCAGTCAGCCGGGCACCGCCGACCTCGAAGTAGAGCGTAAATACGGCCGGCGCCATGGGCTCTGCCTCGAGGGCACCGCCGAAGGTCTGTTCGATCCGATACGGCGTGACCTTGAAGGTCTCCGGCGTCGGGCTGTCGAGCGAGGCGGCAACCCCGGCCTCCGCGACTTCGGCCTGACCCGTCTCGCCGGTAACGATGATCCTTCCGGTGCTGCCGTCCTCGTTCGGCATCAGGACGACCCAGGATTTCGGTGCACATGCGGACAGCACGACCGCCGGCAACACCAGCCGCGCGATGCGCAGAAAACTAGCGGATCTCATCGGTCAGTTCCCCGCATTGACGAGAAAGCGCGTACCGCGCACGCCGATCGTGCCCGTCGAGGTCTTGACCTTGACGGCCTCCGGTCGCAGCTTGGCAATCACGCCGGAGATGAACTGCATGGTGCCGCGCAACAGACTGACGCCGAGACCGAGTTGCTCCTTGCCGGGCTCGAAAAGGTATTCGTCGATAACCATCTCCGCATTGGGTCCGATCGACATCACCGTATTGTCGAGCAGGGTCAGCCCGAGGCGCCCGTCGTCGCCCGTGCGCAGCACGTCTCCCTGGCGCAGCGCAAGGCCGGGAACCGCCTCGAGCGACTGCCCGGCGGACACGACGAAGGCCGCACCGGCATGGGTCTTGACGTAACCGATGGGGTCATCCTGTGCCGATGCGTTCGTGGCCATCAAGCCTGCGGCACAGATCCACAGAAGGCATGCAATTCGATTGAGCAGCGTCATCACAGGCTCCGCAGCGTAATTGGGTTGCAATAGCCCTGAATTGTAGCGCTTCGTCCCTCGGGGGAACTCGAAAGCATCCGATCATCGTGTGGCCGGTCCTCAATGGCGCGCAGGCCGAGCCATGCATTGCTGCTTGGCAGCACACGGCCGAGGTGGGCATTCGTCGCCGGCCTGAGACAAACGAAGGCCGCGCGAAGGGATTACGCTCGGCGTGCCGGCGGCAGGGCCGGCACCGGTGTTCGCCGTAGCGGGCCTCGTCCGCCCGAGCGGAGCCGCACATCCGAGCGCGGTTTCTAGGATAATCACCGGGGCCCCACAGCGCGGATCGGACCGGGTGCGCGCGGCGTCCATTCCCTCGAACACGATCAGGAGTTGCCGGTGCTGCGCAGCCACGGCGGACGAATCGTCCTGCACATCGGATTTCATAAGACGGGTTCTTCCGCGATTCAGGCCAACCTGGCGGAATTCGCGACCCTCTACCGCAAACAAGGCCTGGTGGTGCCGGAAGGCCTCAGCCGCTGGACCGGGCATCCGGAACTCGCCTGGGCGTGCTGCCCCGAAAAATTTCCGTGGGCCGACCGCGAATTCACGCTCGACGAGATCACCGACTACTACGACCGCCAATGCGCCGAGGCAGCGGCCGACAGCACCCTGCTGTTGACCTCCGAGGAGTATTGCCGGCTCAACTACTACCCCGGGGCGATCGAGGCGGTCCGCGAGTTCTTTGGCGACGCGGATGTCACCGTGCTCGCCTACCTCCGCGAACCACTGGACTTTCTGCTCTCGCGCTACCGGCACGAACTCACCCACGGCGAGGCCATGACGCTGGAACGCTTTCTGCGCTATCACCTGCAATCGGCCGATCTGGCCTGGCGCCTGCAACCCTGGATCGAGGTGTTCGGCGCCGACCGGGTCCACGCGCGACTGTTCGACCGCGAGGCTTTCGACGGCGGCTCGATCGTCAATGACTTTCTCGGGGCCCTCGGCATCACCCCCCAACAATCCGCTTTCCGCAAGGGCGAATTCAGCGGCGCCCACCCGTGGCTCTGTGACGCATGGCAGAAGCTCAATGCCAGTGACATCGAAACGGACGCCCGAGAGTCGGTACGCAAGGCGCTGCATGCCGCCAGCAACGTGTTGCCGGCGGTGGACGCGCAGCGCTGCCTGCTGGACCCGCTCGATCTCGGAGACCTCGAAGCCGAGCTCGACGGCATGCGCAGCCGACTGCAGGTCGCCGTGCGCCGCCGGTGCACGTCCATCGGCGCACAGGCGAGCGCAGCCAGTTGAGCGTCGCCGCCCGCACGATCGATGTGATCGTTCCGGTGTACCGGGGCCTCGATCACACGCGCGCCTGCATCGAGGCGGTGCGTTCGAGCCGGCGGGACGCACGCTGCCATCTGGTGGTGATCGATGACGCCAGCCCGGAAGCCGAGGTCGCTGCCTACGTCGATGCACTTGTCGACGAGGACGACGTCACCGTCCTGCGCAATCCGACAAACCGCGGCTTCGTCGCCACCGTCAATCGCGGCATGGCACTCCACCCGATTCGCGATGTGGTGCTCCTCAACAGCGACACGCGGGTCGCCGGTGACTGGCTCGCGCGCCTCGAACGCTGCGCCTATTCGCGTCCGCGCGTGGCCACCGTCACGCCGTTCTCGAACAGCGCGACGGTGTGTTCCTATCCCTTCGACGGCTGGCACGGCGGGGTTCCGGGCGAACTCGGCCTCGAGGCGCTCGACGCGCTGTTCGCCCAAGTCCTGTCCGGCGAGGCAGCGGAGCTGCCGACCGCGGTCGGCTTCTGCATGTACATTCGCCGCGACGCCCTGCGCGAGACCGGTCCGTTCGACGAAGAGCGCTTCGGCCGCGGCTACGGCGAAGAGAACGACTTCTGCCTACGAGGATCGGCGCTCGGGTGGCAGCACTTGCTCGCCGCGGACGTCTTCGTCTTCCACGAAGGCGGGGTCAGTTTCGGCGAGGAACGCACGGCGCTGCAGCGCGAAGCCCATGAACGCTTGCTGGCGCGCCACCCCGACTATCTCGATCGGGTCGCGGCCTTCATGGCCCGCGACCCGCTGGCCGGCTTCCGCGGGCGCATCGATCGCGCACGCAGCGCGCTCGGTGCCCGCGAGGAGGCCTGCGTGCTGCGCGAGCGGGGTCGGCTGGCGAAGGACTTCACCTGGCCTGCCGCAACGCTCAGCCCGCCGGACCCGCGGCCGGTCCAGCTCCACGTCGCCCACGGCTGGGGCGGCGGCATCAGCCGCTGGATCGACGATTTTCACGCGGCCGACAGCGAACATCGAAACCTCGTGCTGCAGTCGGTCAGCCACCGCAATGCGGCCGGGTTCCGCTTGGAGCTGCGCGAACCGGGACGGCGCCAGCCGTTGGCCAGTCGAGACCTGTCACTACCGATCCGGGCTTGCAGCTTCGACCATCCCGAATATCGCGCCTTCCTCGACCAGGTCATCGCTTTTTGCGGTGCCCGCCGTCTGATCGTGTCGTCGCTGATCGGCCACAGCCTGGACGTGCTCGACACGGGCCTGCCGTCGGCGCTCGTACTGCATGACATGTTCCCATTCTGCCCGGCGCTATTCGGGCACTTCCGGCGCGACTGCCGACAATGCACCGAGGCAGATCTCGAGGCCTGCCTGGGCACGAACCCGTCAAACGTATTCTGGCACAACACCACGGCCCTCGACTGGCTGCAGTTGCGACAGCGGCTCGCCGGCCGCATCCGCATGGGCGCCCTGGCGCTGGTGTCGCCGAGCCGCAGCATGGTCGAGCGCTGGCACGCGCTGATGCCCGAAATTACGGCCGACAACACGTCGATCGTACCCCACGGCATCGATCTGGCATCGCTCGGACCGCCCCTGCCGACGTCAGCCAGCGACGGCAGGCTGCGCCTGGTGGTACCGGGGCGACTGGCGCCCCACAAGGGGCTCGACCTGCTCGCCGAGGCGCTGCCGGGTCTGATGGCGAATGCGCAGCTGCTGCTGCTCGGCGCCGGCGATTTCGGCCGTTGCTTTGCCGGCCTCGAGGGGGTCCAGGTAGTGCCGGACTACGACGCCGACGCGCTCGGAGATCATCTGCGCACGTTTGCGCCCGACGCTGCGCTGCTGCTGTCGCCGGTACCGGAGTCCTTCAGCTACACCTTGAGCGAGATGCAGGCACTCGCGATTCCGGTGATCGCAACCCGCGGCGGCGCATTTTCGGAACGCGTCGCCGATGGCCGCACCGGCTTCCTGGTGGATGCGGACGTATCCAGCCTGTTGGCTGCGCTGGCGAAGATCGACAAACCGCGTCTGCGGGCAATGCGGACAACGCTCGCGCGCATCACACCAATCGACCGCCGTGACAGCGTCGCTGCGGTCAATGCCCTGCTGGCTGCCGGCGACGAGCCGGCCGCCTGCGACCCGTTGCCCCTGATGGCCGACGCCCTGACAGATCTGCGACTGCGCCACGACCTCGGTGCGCGTGCCCGCATCCGGCTCGAGGCCGCAGTGCATCACGAACGCGGCAGCCGAGCGTTGTGCGAGGCGCGAAGCGTGGCGCCATCTGCTGCGGCAAGGCCTGTCACGCGCCATCCGCGCATCGCCGAACTGCGCGGCGATCGAACCCAGATCCGCGCGCGAATCCACTACTGGCTCGGCATTCCCGACGCCATGCGAGTCGTGCTTCATCCCGGCGACCCCGACGACCCGGAAGCGGCACAACGGCTGCTTGCCGCGACGCGCCGCTTCGTCACGGCGCGCAACGAGATCGCCGTCGTCGTCACCCGAAGTGACGGTTTCGGCGCCGTCTGGCAGGCGCTCGCACGCGAGCGCGAGCGCCTCACCACGACCCGGCGCCTGTTCTTCGTTCCGAAAGCGCCAGAGGATGCCAGCTGGCTGCTGGCCTGTGAAGTGTTGCTGGCCAGCACGGCCACCATGGCCGATCGATTTGCCGACGCGGCGAGCGAGGCCGGCATCCTGACCTGCCACGTCGACCGCCAGGATGGCGACACCATCACCGACTGCATTCGCCAGCTCGAACGGCTGCCGGCGCCACCCGCCGGGCTCAACCTGTAAGGATCATCGCACCATGTCGCCGGTCGTCAGTGTCCTGCTTCCGTCCTACAACCACGCCCGCTATCTGCGCGCTGCGATCGACAGCGTGCTCGCCCAGAGCCTAGACGCCCTCGAACTGATCGTCATCGACGACGCCTCCTCCGACGAGTCGTGGACGATCATCGAGTCGATCGACGATCCGCGCGTGCGGGCCAGCCGGCACGAAGAAAACGCCGGAGCCCACGCGACCCTCAACGAGGCGTATGCCAAGGCGCGCGGCGAATTCGTCGCGATCCTCAATTCCGACGACGTATTTGCCCCCGAGCGCCTGCAGCGAATCGTCGATGCGATGCGCGCCGATGGTGCCGGCTTCGCATTCTCCACCTTGCGCTTCGTCGACGACACGGGCGAGCCCTGCCCCGAGCACGAGCGCGCCCGCGAATACGCCGATGCATGCACCTGGTGCTCGTCGAAGCCGGCCACGGACTGGTTCCTCAGCGGCAACCTGGCCGTGACCACCTCCAACTTCGTCGTCCGACGTTCGCTGGCCGCGGAGCTCGGCCGATTTCGCCCACTGCGCTACACCCACGACTGGGCCTGGGCGCTCGACGCCGCCGCGCGCGCACCCCTGCTCTGGCTGAGGGACGAACCCTTGCTGGACTACCGGGTGCATCCGACCAACACCTTGTCGGAGGACGATCATTGGCGCCACATTCATGAAAACGCCTTCATTCAGACGCTGTCGATCGGACGAATCGATCGCATCATGCAGGCGCAGCGCGACCAGCGGCCGATCGGCGAGGTCATCTGCGCGCTGCTGAGAAACCCCAGCGGACCACCTGCGGTGACGCTGGCCCAGGTGCTGCGCGCCCAGCACGGCGCCGACGAAGCCGAGCTGGAGCGGGATGCCGCGGGGTCTGAAGGCCCGTGGTGGGCCGAGCAGTTGGCGGCGTGTACCGGCCAGCATCGCCGGGTGTTCGCCAGCGCCGGCGAAATCTCGAAGCTGGCGATGCAGATGGCTTCCCAGCGGGAGATGCTCGAACAGCGCTGGCAGGCGATGGAGCGCATGCGTTTCATGATCGACGAACGCAACGCCGCGATCATCGCCCAGAAGGAACTGATCGAGGCGCGCTGGCAGGCGGTCCAGGCGCTCGAAGGCGACGTCGCGCGTCGCGAACAGACGATTCTCGACCAGACCCGGCTGATCGACGAGCGCGACGCGTCCATCGCTGCCCAGGGCAAGATGCTCGAGGAACGCTTCGCCAACATGCAGAAGATGGGGGACGAGATCCACCGGCGCGATCTGCGCATCCAGTCGCTGGAAGCCGACATCGCGAGAATACGCAACAATCCCGTAGTCCGCCTGCTGCTCAAGATTCGACAACGGCTCCGCGGCCGATGAGGGGCGCGGCCGCCAACCGTCTGCGACGGCGCCACCGGCATGCGATAATGCTGCCCGCCTGTAACGCGGCAGATTCACCGCGCACCTGCTCGGGCAGGGCTCGCGACATTCATCAATCCCGACTCCGCAATCCACATGGCTAGTTTCGCCTGGTTCATTCCCCGGCTGATCGAAGGCTCCGGCGGCCATCGCACCATGCTCGAGCATGCCCGGGCGCTGGAAGCCCGTGGGCACCAGTGCCACCTGTACCTCGAAGGCAGTCACAGCGATCCCGGCCGCGGCGCACGCCAGATCGAAGAACTGTTCGGTTATCGCTTCGAGCGCGTCCGCTACGGCTGGGACGCGGTCGCACCGGCAGATGCGGCCGTCGCGACGATCTGGTATTCGGCCGCGATCGTGCGCAGCCTGCCGTTCGAATGCGCCCGGCTGTACTTCGTGCAGGACTGGGAGGCTTGCTTCAATCCGATGGGCGACGCCTATCTGATGGCCGAGAACTCCTATCTCTACGGCCTGACACCGATCACCATCGGCCGCTGGCTGACCCACGAACTCGGTAGCCGCTTCGAAGTGCCCGCCTATTATTTCGACTTCGGCGCCAACCTCGACATCTACCGCCCGCTGCCCTCCAACGCGCGGAAAAAGGCGGTGTGCTTCATCTACCAGCCCGACAAGCCGCGCCGCTGCAGTCGTATCGGTATCGAGGCGCTCGGCATCGTCAAGCACCGCATGCCCGATACCCGGATCGTTCTGTATGGCTCCTCGCCGAAGGACAAGGGCAATATCTGGTTCGACCACGAGCATCTGGGCCTGCTGTCGCTCGACGAGTGCAACGCCCTGTACAACCGCTGCGCCGTCGGTCTCTGCCTGAGTTCGTCGAACCCCTCGAGGGTTCCGTTCGAAATGATGGCCGCCGGCCTCCCAGTGGTCGAACTGTGGCGCGAGAACACCCTCTACGATTTTCCCGAGGCGGCGATGACGCTGAGCCACCAGACGCCGGAGTGCATCGCCGAGAGCATCCTGCGCCTGCTCGATTCACCGGCGCAGTGCGATGCCATGGGGCAGGCCGGGGCGGCCTTCATGCGCGAGCGCCCACTGGCGCAGGAAACGGAGCAATTCTGCGAATCGGCCGAGGCAGTTCTGGCCGGGCACACGCCACAACTGGGCAGTGTCTCGCGCATGTATTCGGCCGCGCCGCAGACCTCCCGCCACTACGTCGGCAAGCTGCCGGCCAGCATCCGCCAGCGCCTGATTTCACCACCGAACGCGTACGTGAACAGCCTGCCGCCGGCGCTCAGACGCGTCCTCGGCTGGGGTGCGCGCAAAGTGCGGCGCATGCTCAACTACGGGTGACACGTGTACCGGCTGCGAACCCTCGACGTGTGGGACACCTTGCTGCGACGCAGGTGCCACCCCGACCTGATCAAGCTGATCGCCGCCCGTCACCTGGCGCTGCGGCATGGCCAGAGCCTCTCGCCTGGCTGGGGCGACCCGTGGAAGCTGCTGCGTGAACGCTGCCTGATCGAGGGTGAGCTCGCCCGCGCCGCAGCGGTGCGCGGCGGCGACGACGAATACACCCTGCACCAGGTGCTGGAGACCCTGCTCGAACGCGCCACCGCACTCGATCAGGGCCGGCGCCGTACACTCGCCAACGAATTGCTCGATGCGGAACTCGCGATCGAAAAGGCCAACACCTACGCCGACCCGGATTGCCGCCGAGCGCTCGCCGAGTATCCCGCCGAGCGCAGCCTGTTCCTCTCCGACTTCTACATGCCGGCCGGGCTGATCCAGGAACTGCTGCAGCACCATGGTATTGCGGACCTCGCACCCGAAGGCATCAGCTCCTGCGACATCGGCCTCAACAAGCGTTCGGGCCGGCTCTTTCAGTACGTTCATGAGCGTCACGACGTCGCACCGTCGGACCACGTCCATGTCGGGGACAACCGACACTCCGACCACGAAGTACCGCGCAGCCTCGGGATCGAGGCGGTGCATTACGAACCGGAGGAGGCCCACCGGCAGCGCCGTGGGCGCGAACGCCTCTACCCGGATCGCGGCACCCTGCTCAACCACATCGACGAGGAAGTCCGACACGATGCCGAAGCCGCTGCCGCCCAGGCGGGCGAACCTGCGCGCAGCGCCTTGCTGCTGGGCGCCCGCTGCGCGCCGCTGTTCGTCGGTTACGCGACCTTCATCGCCGAACGGGCCATCGCAGAAGGGCTCGAACGCCTCTTCTTCCTGACCCGGGAGGGCGAATTCTTCCTCGAGGTCTACCGCCGGACATTTCCCGAGGCCAGGCTCGCCGCCTGCGCGCTACCGCCGACCGAAGTGCTCGAAGTCAGCCGGCTCGCGACCTTCTGCGCCTCGCTGCAGGAAATCGGCACCGGCGAGCTGATGCGCCTGTGGAACCTCTACAGCACTCAGTCGATGGCCGCCCTCGGCAAGACCCTGCGGCTGCCCGAAGCACCCCTCGAAGCCCTGTGTGCCCGTCATGCCATCCCCTACGCCGAACCGGTGGTCTACCCATGGAAAGATGGGCGCGTGCAGGCACTGTTCGCAGACCACGACTTTCGGCAAGTGCTGCAGGCCCAGATCGACGCAGACCGGGCGCTGCTCCTCGCCTATCTCGATCTACATGGGTTCGGGGACGGACTGGCACGTGCAGGGATCGTCGATATCGGATGGCGCGGCACGATCCAGGACAACCTGGCCCTGGTGCGACCGAACACGCGCACCCACGGTTTCTACCTCGCACTGGCGAAGTTTCTCAACCCCCAACCGGGCAATGTGCGCAAGCACGCCTACGGCCCCGATCTCAACCAGGCGCAGGAGTTCGGCCACTTCCTCGACGCGGTCAGCCCGATCGAAATGCTGTGCAATTCGCCCAACGGCAGCACCGAAGGCTACCGTCGCCGAGACGATGGCGGCATCGAGGCGATCCGCAACGTGGATGCCGACGAGAACCGGGTTCACGACGCCTTCGTCCGGCATTTCCAGCAGGGTGTGTTGCTGGCGGCCGGGCACTGGGGCCGCTATGTCGACAGCCACGCGATCCTGGCGAGCGAACTGCGCGGCCACGCCTGTGAGATCTGGGACGCGCTGATCAGCCGCTCGCCGCAGGAATTGACCGAAGCCTACGCGGCGCTCTCCCACAACGAAATCTTCGGCGTCGGCCATTTCGTCGACAAGAGTGCGGTACCGTCGATCGGTACGATGTTCCGCGGCGTCGTCGACCGGCGCGCCCGCTTCGAGGTGATCCAGTACATCAAGCAGACGCAGTGGGAAGCGGGTCTGTGGAAACGGCACGACCTCGGCCTGGTCCATCGGGGCCTGTTGACGCTGGCATTGATCGGCGGCCGCCTCTACAAGCGTTACCTTCGCTGGCGGCGCCAACGCCGCCAGCGCGCCGGATCTTGAAGAATCCGATCCCGGCGCTGCGCGAATTCGTCGAGTGGCTGTTGCTCCCCGCCCTCGCGGCGGTGCTGCCGTGGCGAGTCTACTTCCGCGTGCTGCGCCGCATCTCCGCCTGGAATTGGCTGCTGCGCGAGGAGGTTGCGCGGGCAGTCCGCGGCCACCAGGCCTTTTGCGGCCGGCCGCCGGATGCGCGGTGGCGTCAGCGCCATCGCCTGACGATTCTGGTGGACCGCGCCGATGCCTGGCTGTCGGCGACGCGAGGCGACGGCTGGCTGGAACGGTACCTCGAGCGCGACGGCGATTGGCCCACGGGCGCTTTTCTCGCCGTGACCTTCCACTATGGCAACGGCCTGTGGGCCATGCGCGACCTGCGCCGCCGCGGCCAGCCGGTGTCGATGGTCTCGATCCGCTTTTCGGCGGCGAGCTTCGCCGGGCGACGAATTCCCTACTTCGCGGCGCGACAGCGCTTCCGGGAAGTCGCCCGGGCTGGTGGGGCGCCCGTGATCTTCACCGGCGGCAGCGTTCCCGTGATCCGCACGACACTGGCGACAGGCCGCTGCGTGCTCGGCCTGATCGACGTTCCGCCCGGCCAGGCCGGTGGCAGCCTGCCGGTGCGCTTTCTCGATCGCGACATGCTGCTGCCGTCAGGCATGCTGCGAATTGCCGCCGAAGCCGGCATTCCGGTAGCCGGCTTCACCCTCGACTTCGATTGGAACAGCGGAATCCGCCGGCTGCGAATCCGCACGGTGCCATCGGCGGCGATCGGCGAACAGGCGGCTTTTCTGGCGGCAATGCTCGACCGGGCGCTGACCGACGGATCGCCGGCCTGGCAGCTCTGGTCGTGCGCCCCGGAGTTCCTGGCCCCGTCGGCCGAAGCGGCATGACCGGCGCTGCCGCCACCGGCAGTCGCCGCCACACCTGATGCCGATGGTGCTGCCACGCGGCCACGTTCCCGCCCTCACCGGCCTGCGCGGTGTCGCCGCGCTCTGGGTCGCGCTCTATCACCTCTGGCAATTCCATGGCCAGCCACGCCTGGCCGCCGGCGCCATCGACTTCACGCCGGTCGTCGCCTGTGGCTATTTTGGCGTCGACCTGTTTTTCGTCCTGTCCGGCTACCTGCTCGGCCGCCCCTTCGTGGCGGCCTCGCTCACCGACGCGCCACGCCCCTCCCTTCGCCGCTTCTGGGCGCACCGCGCGCGGCGGGTACTGCCGGCCTACCTCGGACAGCTGGTGCTATTGACCACGGCCGGTTGGTACCTCGGCGGACGCCCGCACCTCGGAACGGCGGAGCTGGTCTCCCACGCGCTGCTGGTGTTCAACCTGTACGACAACGGCTCACGCCTCAATCCGGTCTATTGGTCGTTACCGGTCGAGTGGAACTTCTACATGGTGCTGCCGCTGCTGGCGGCGGCATTTCCACGGTCGCGGCGGGCGACGCCGTGGATCCTGCCCGTGCTGGCGCTGTTCTGCATCGCTTTCCGGCTGTCGTGCTGGCTCGCGCTCGACCGCTGGGGCGCCGACGGCGTCGCCTACTACCGGCTCGTATTGCAGCTTCCCGCCCGCATCGACGAATTCGCGTTCGGCGTCGCAGCCGCCTGGTACGTCGCCGCCGCGGGCACCGGCCGCGATCGCCTGCGCCAAGGTCTCGGGCTGTCGGCGTTGGCGGCGATGTGCTGGCAGGTGGCGCCCAAGGGCGATTTCCTGGTCACCGCCGAGATGCCCTGGCTGCTGTTCCACTTTACCCTGCTGGGTGCGGTGCTGGCGTTGATCCTGTCGTCGATCCAGCGCCTCCCCCGGGGAATGCTGGCGCGGCTGCTGTCCATGCCACCGATGGTGTGGCTCGGCACCGTGAGCTACAGCCTGTACCTGTGGCACTTCCCCTTGATCGAAGCGATCCGGGGGCTCGCGCGCGGCCATCACCTGCCTTTGCCGCTGAGTGCCGCTGCCGGCCTGCTCGCGTCACTGGCTGCGGCGAGCGTGTCCTACCGGTTGCTCGAGCGACCATTTCTGCCGGCGAGCGATCCGGCCAGGGCCCACCGCCCCACCCACGGCCGAATCGGCCGCTCATGATAGAATCCGGGCGCCCGAACGCCGGCACCCCGTGCCGACGCCGCAACCCGTGGCCGATCGCTGCCTGCCCGAATGGCGGCGCCAAGACCCCCACCCATTGAGCCCGACCGATGACGACAGCAACCGCCGAACACGACCCGCATTCCGACGGATCCGGCGCATCCCCGCGCGCTTTCGGCATCGTCCTCGCCATTGTCTTCGCTCTGATCGGCCTGTTTCCGTTGTTGTCGGCTGCAAGCCCGCGTCTCTGGGCGCTGGCAGCGGCCGGCCTGCTGCTCGCCGTCGCGCTGCTGGCGCCGGTCCTGCTGACACGGCCGACAGCCTGGTGGATCGCCTTCGGCGGTCTGCTTTCCCGTCTCGTGGGTCCGATCGCCCTGGGCGTCGTCTTCTACGGCGTGTTCGTTCCCTATGGCCTGTTGTTGCGCCTACGCCGCAGCGATCCGCTGCGACGACGATTCGAGGATGAGGACGACAGCTACTGGATCTCGCGTCCCGCGAGCGAGGGAGACGACGAATCCCGCTTCACCCACCAGTTCTGAACGCCATGTCCTTCCTTCGCGAATTGCTGAGCTATATTCGGGCACGACGCAAGTACGTGCTGCTGCCGCTGCTGCTGATCATGGTGCTGCTGGGTGCATTGCTGGTCCTCTCGAAGGGGTCCGTGATTGCGCCGTTCATCTACACGCTGTTCTGAGCAGCCATGCTGATCCTGGGCATATCCGCGTTCTACCACGACAGTGCCGCCGCCCTCTTGAAGGACGGCGTATTGCTGGCGGCGGCCCAGGAAGAGCGTTTCAGCCGCCGCAAGCACGATCCCTCGTTCCCGCGACGGGCCATCGAATGGTGCCTCGAGAGCAGTGGCACACGTGCCGCCGAGATCGACCATGTGGTCTATTACGAAAAGCCGTTCCTCAAGTTCGAGCGGCTCCTCGAGACCTATCTCGCCTTTGCGCCGCGCGGCTTCCGTTCGTTCGCCATGGCGATGCCGGTGTGGTTGCGCGAGAAGCTGTTTCTGCGCCGCATGCTCGATGACGAACTACGGCAGATCGATCCCCATTGCGACTGGAATGGGCGAATGCGCTTCAGCGAGCATCATCTGAGCCACGCGGCCAGCGCGTTCTACCCCTCTCCGTTCAGCGAGGCCGCGGTACTGACGCTCGACGGAGTCGGGGAGTGGACCACCACGTCCCTCGCCGTCGGCCACGGCAATCGGCTCGAGATCCTGCGGGAGATGCATTTTCCCCATTCCCTCGGACTGCTCTATTCGGCCTTCACCTACCACGCCGGATTCAAGGTCAACAGCGGCGAGTACAAGCTGATGGGCCTAGCGCCCTACGGCGAACCGCGCTACGCAGACCTGATCCGCGAGCGGCTGATCGACATCAAGGATGACGGATCCTTCCGTCTGAACCTCGAGTATTTCGATTACTGCACCGGCTTGACGATGACCAACGAGGCCTTCGACGGCCTGTTCGGTGCCGCTCGCAGAAGCCCGGAGCAACCGCTGACTGCATTGCAGATGGACATGGCGGCCTCGGTGCAACGGGTCACCGAGGATGTGCTGCTGCGCATGACGCGCGAGATCGCGCGCGGCACCGGCCAGCGAAAGCTGTGTCTGGCCGGCGGCGTCGCGCTGAACTGCGTGGCGAATGGCCGCATCCTGCGCGACGGCCACTTCGACGAGATCTGGATTCAGCCGGCCGCCGGCGACGCCGGCGGCGCGGTCGGCGCCGCACTGGCGCTTCACTACCTGCAATTGGGCGCACCACGCCCGGTTGCGGAACGCGACGGGATGCAGGGCAGCTATCTCGGCCCGGAATACGGGCAGGCCGAGAACGAGGCGCGCCTGTGGGCGGCAGGGGCAAGCTTCGAAGTCCTCGACGACGACACCCTGTTCGACCGCTGTGCGGACGACATCTCCGCCGGGCTGGCCATCGGCTGGTTCCAGGGTCGCGCCGAATTCGGGCCACGGGCGCTCGGCAACCGCTCGATCATCGCCGACCCGCGCTCGCCCGCGATGCAGTCGCAACTGAACCGCAAGGTCAAGTTCCGCGAATCCTTCCGCCCTTTTGCGCCGGCGATCCTCGAGGAAGACTGCGAGCATTGGTTCGATCTGAAGACCGCCAGCCCCTACATGCTGCTGGTGGCACCGGTGGCGGAGAAGCAACAGAAACGGACGCCCGGCGGGCCAGAGGCGACGGGGCTGGATCGCCTCGGCGAAGTGCGTTCGACCGTGCCTGCGGTCACCCATGTCGATTACTCGGCGAGGGTGCAGACCGTCAGCCGCGAGACCAATCCGCGCTTTCACCGCTTGCTCCGCAGCTTCAAGGCGCGCACCGGCTGCCCACTGTTGATCAACACCAGCTTCAATGTCCGGGGAGAGCCACCGGTATTGACGCCCGAGGACGCGTTCGCGTGCTTCATGGGCACCGATCTGGACCGCCTCGTCGTGGGCAATTGCTACCTCGAGAAGTCGTCCCAACCGGCTGGACTGCTGCGCCGAACCAGCGATGATTTCGAGGACGACTGAAACCATGGGGAGCGCGGCATCGAACGCGTCTCCGGCGGTCAGGCTAGTGGCCTGGGCCGGGTTGGCCGTGCTGACCCTGGCATTGCTGGAGATCGCCGCACGCATAGTTTTTCCGCTGGTCGAGGCGCCCGGCTTCAACCGCGCGAACTACTCACCACAACTGGTTTCCGGCCCTCTGCTGAATCGCTCGCTGGCGCACGCCCAGATCGTCGTCGAATCGGCACCGGACGATGCGCGCTCGGAGCACCGCCTCAACCTCTACGGCTTCCGCGATGGCGACTGGTCCTTCGAGCGGGACAGGCGCTCCCGGGTACTGGTGATCGGCGACAGCATGGTCGAAGGCTTTCTGGCGGCGCCGGAGCAAACCATTCCGGCCGTCCTTCAGGCGCTTTCGCAAACGGAGGGCCGCGGCGAGGAATACCTCAATCTCGGCATCGGTGGTGCCGGCCTGCGCGAGTACGTTCGATTGCTTCAGGATGCGGTGGCCTTGTTCGAGCCCGACCGCGTGCTGTTCGTGATGCACGCCAACGATCTGCTCGGAGATCCCCGATTCGATGACACCCTGGTGTCGGTCGACCCCGGCTTTGCGCGGCGCTCGGGCCTCGGGTCGCGCATCGCCGAGGTGTTCGCGGCAATCGCTGCAGACCGGCCGGTGCCACGCAGCTGGTATCAGCCCCCGTTCACGTTCTTCGCCGCGGTTCCCGACCCGAGCAATCCGTGGAGCGGCCAAGGCCACAAGTACGAGAAGTTCGTCGACCCCGGGATCGCCGAAGCGATGCGCCAAGGGCGCTTCAACCCGTTCAATGTCTCCGAGGTCCAGAACTACGAGCACTACCTGCGCCAGCCGGTGGAGATCCGACCGTGGCTCGAATTCGTGCGCGACTTTCTCGCCGAGCGCCACATTTCGCTGACGCTCGCCTACATCCCGCAGCCGGCACAGGTCAGTGACGCCTACCTACCCTACAAGCAACGCTACTGTCCGCCCGGCGTACCTTCACTGATGGGCGACGAATACCAGCAAGGTGCGCGCACGCTGGCCGCCGCGGCACACGAACTCGGCATCGCCCTGGTGGACATGACCGAACCTTTCCGCCGCCATGAGGCCGAGGGCACTCGGCTCTACTGGCATTACGACGAACACCTGAATGGGGATGGGTATCGGCTCGCCGCCCAACTTCTGTTCGACGCCGACGGCAGCACTGCGGGGAGAAGGGTGGAATGAGCGATATGCTCGGCAGCCTGTTGACATCGCAACTCGACATCCTGGTCAATCCTGCGAGCGGTGCGGCGCTTCGCCTCGATGGATGTGACCTGGTGGACGTGGACAACGGCATGCGCTTTCCGGCGCCCGACGGCATCCCCAACCTGTATATGGAGACGGACGCGCCCACGACCACCGGCTTCTCGGTGAACCAGGTCTCCGACACCGTCAAGAGCTTCTACGAGGAAACGCCGTTTCCGAACTACGACGACGTCGACAGCCGCCAGAGCCTCCACGAGAAGGCCCGTCGCGGTCACTATGCACGAGCCCTCGACGAACAACTCCCCGCAGGTTCTCTGGTGTGGGAGGCCGGTTGCGGCACCGGGCAACTCAGCAATTTTCTCGGCATGTCCTGGCGGCGCCGGGTGATCGGCGGCGACCTGTGCCGCAACTCGCTGCGCCTCGCCAAGGGTTTCGCTGATCGCAACGTGATCCGCAATGCCGGCTTCGTCCAACTCAACCTGTTCAATCCACCGTTCCGCGACGCCGTGTTCGATGTCGTCATCTCCAATGGCGTCCTGCACCACACCGCCGATTGCGCGTTGGCATTCCGCTCGATCCTCGCCAAGCTCAAGCCCGGCGGTCACATTCTGGTGGGCCTGTACAACCGTTACGGACGCCTTCCGACCCTGTGGAAGCGACGCCTGTTCGACCTCGCAGGCCGCCCGCACCATCTGCTCGATCGCCGCCTGCGCAATCCCGAAGTCAATGCCGCCAGGGTGCGCGCCTGGTACATGGATCAGTATCGCCACCCCCACGAAACCCGCCACTCGATGGATGAGGTGTTGCAGTGGTTCGACCACCACGAAGTCGATTTCGTCAACGGCATCCCGCGGCTCGACGGACGCCCCTTCTCGCCCAATGATCCATTGTTCGAACCGCAGTCGCCGGGCACCGTGGTCGACCGCCTCGCGACCCAGCTCGAAATGCTGCTGGCCGGCGGCCAGGACGGCGGCCTGTTCATCATGATCGGCCGCAAACGGCCGGCCACGGCCCAGGAACCATGACTGACGAGACCCAACTCCAAGATCCGGGCGAAACCACCGAATTGGCCTTCACCGGTGAACGCTTCATCCCCGGCTGCCAGGGCGAGATCGTCTACGAACACTGGCACCGCTACCTGCTCGCGGCCGAGCATGTCGCCGGACGACGGGTGCTCGACGTCGCGTGCGGCGAGGGCTACGGCAGCGCGATGCTCGCGCGGGAAGCGGCAGAGGTCATCGGAATCGACCTGTCCGGCGAAGCCGTGGCCCATGCCGACAGGCGCTACGGTGCTGCCGGAAACCTTCGCTACCTGCAGGCGAGTTGCGACCACATCCCGCTTCCTGCCAACTCCCGCGATGTCGTCGTTTCGTTCGAGACGATCGAACACATCCACACCCAGCAGGCCTTCGTCGACGAGATCGCACGCGTGCTCGCCCCCGGCGGCCTGCTCGTGATGTCGTCGCCGAATCGCGATGAATACTCCACCGTACTGGGGCACGAGAACGAGTTCCACGTCCGCGAACTCGACGGGCCCGAATTGCGAAGTCTGCTCACACCCCATTTTCCCGCGCAGCGATGGTTCGCCCAGCGCCCGTGCTTCCATTCGCTGGTCTGGCCGCTCGATTGCGAATCGGGCAGCAGCAGAATGATGGCGATCGACGGCGCGAAGGACGAGCCGGAACCGCTCTACTACCTGCTGTTCTGTGGGCGAAACGAGGCGGCACTGTCGGCGGTCGGATCGGGACTGAGCCTGGTTGCCGACGCCGACCGCTCGGTCTATCGCGAATGGAGCCGTACCTACGCGGAGAACCGCCGGCTCCACGATCGCAATCGGGAATTGCGGGAACAGCTCGCGCGCGCGCGCGCCGAGGAAACTACCCCACCGACGAGCACGGCCGGTTCGCCGCTAGCCCGCCTACTCCGGCGCTGGCTGCGTTGACGGCTGCGCGATGGTGTCCGGCAGCGCAGGAAGCCAGCGATGGGGCATGCGGCAAGACCCGAGTTCGCGGGTTGCGCCGGTCACCTCGAGTTTGCGGATGACATCGTCGAAGTGTCGCACGGCTTCTGGGTCCATCGCGTGGGCGCGGATCTCGTAGTGCCCGGGCAGCAGTTCGAGTGGGCCAAAGACGATCCGAAATGCGAACTCGTTGCCGCCGCAGGGCGCCAGGCCGTAGCACTCCATATCCGACGATAGGCCGTAGATCGCGGCACCGCCGATGCGCACGCAGCCAAGGGCCACTACGGGCGCTCTGCCGTCGGGCGAGTAGATGCGACCGGACACTTCCAGTTCGCCACCCATCGGCACTTCGACCGGCTCAACGCGCTCGAGGCCATTGAGCGCCAGCCGGGTGGTTGCGTAGGACGCTGCCGGGCCAACGGTCGATTCCGCGGCAACACGCTTGTCCGCGGCACGCTCGTCATGCCAACCCAGGTAATCCTTCGTGACCTGCATCGCGTCACCGTAGGCGCGCAGCCGACCCGCATGGATCCACGCGGCCTTGTGGCACAGTTTCTGGATCTGGAACATGCTGTGGGCACACAGCAATAGGGTGCCGCCATCGTCGAGAAAGCGCCGCATCCAGGCCACGCACTTGCGCTGAAACGATTCATCCCCGACCGCCAGCACTTCGTCGGTGATCAGCAGGTCCGGCCGAACCACGGTAGCGACTGCAAACCCGAGGCGGACCACCATGCCAGACGAATAATGCTTGATGGGCTGATCGATGTGCTCGCCGATATCGGCAAAGGCCAGGATCGAGTCCATCCGCTCGAGCGTCTCACGCTCGGAGAGGCCGAGCAGCGCCGTCGCCAGATGGACGTTCTGGCGACCGGTGTATTGCGGGTGGAATCCCGCGCCGAGTTCCAACAGCGCACTGATCCGACCGTGCACGTGAATCGTCCCGCTGGTGGGTTTGACGACGCCGGCGATGGCTTTCAACAAAGTCGACTTGCCCGCGCCGTTGACCCCGATCAGGCCGAGTGATTCGCCGCGCCGTACCTCCAGGTTGATATCCTGCAGGGCGTCGAAATGGCGCGGCGGTCTACGTCCCGCCAACAGCGCCAACAAGGTCTGCAGGCGTTCGCGGGGTGTGGACGCGATCGGATAGATCTTCGACAGGTGCTCGATCCGGATCAGTGGCCCCGCGGAGGCGGTCGGCGACGATTCAGGCAAAGTCTTCAAAATGGGGGGACAGGCGATTGAACATGCGCTTGCAGACCCAAGCCAGGACGAGTGCGCCGACGAGCGCAGCCAACAGGCGCCCGGAAGCATCGAAGCTGCCCTGCAGCAAGCCTTGTCGCATCGGATCGAGGATGTGGGCCAGAGGATTGAGCTGCATCACCCAGGACACCGACTCCGGTACCCGGCTCAGTGGATAAAGGATTGGCGTACCGTAGAACAGCACCATCAGCGTCGGCGTCAGGATATGTTCGACATCCTTCAGGAAGACCTGCAATGGCGCGGTGACGAAGGCCAGACCGCAGGACAGTGCGAACAGGGTGCACCAGGCGGCGATGACCAGGGGCAACGCCGCCAAGTGGAGAACTTCGCCGGTCAGCGCGAGCCCCGACAGCACGACCACGTAACCGAACAGGTGGAGCACGAAGGTCGCGCCTACGGCCGCATAGACCAGCAGCTCATGGGGAAAGGCGACCTTCTTGATCAGGCTCGCATTGCCGGCAATGGCCTGAGTACCGCGCTGCAGGCCCTCGGAAAAGGCCATCCATGGCCACAGAACCGACGCGACGAAGACGACGAAGCTGTGTTGCGCCAATTCCGGGAAACGAACCCCGAAAATGACGCGGAAGACAAAACTGTAGATCGCCAGCAGCAGCAGGGGCTGGACCAGCGCCCAGAGACCACCGCCGAGGCTGCCGACGTAGCGGTTGCTGAGTTCCCTGCGGACGATCGACGCGAACAGCCGTCGGTGCGCCCAGAGCCCGGCGGGCCTCATCGCAGGTTCGCGATCGCGGCCTCGGGGCCGGCGGCGGCCGCGCAGCCAGACCTGGCCGCCCTCATCGGCGGGCCGCCTCCTCGCGCAGGATATTCTTGAAACGATCGAGATCGACCGTCATGTACTGGCGGTCGACGATCGGGACTGCGATCTCGGCACGCACCTGACCACGCATGCGTCGATAGATCGACTCGGCGAGGGGATCCTGGATTTCTTCGAAGGGGCGCACGAACGCGTCCTTGTGCTCGACCAATTGGATGATGTGATAGCCGAAACCGGTTTCGACCACGTCGGAGAGCTCACCTGGTGTCTTCAGCCGAAAGGCCGCCCGGTCGAACGGTCGTACCATCTTCTTTCGAGGAAAGAAGCCGAGGTCGCCGCCCTGCTCCGCATTGGTCGGATCTTCCGAATGGGCCTTCGCCAGTTCCTCGAACGACTCGCCAGCCCTGGCACGCGCCAGCAAGCCCTCCGCAATTTTACGTGCATCCTCGCGCGAACGATCCGCATTGGGCCGGATCAAGATGTGCCGGACGCGAATCTGCTCCGGTACGGTATATCTTTCGGAATTCGCCCGGTATTCGTCACGCGCCAGGGCGAGTGCGCCAGCGCGGTCGATCTTGGCGTCTTCTGCGCGCTCCATGTAGGCGTCATAGAGCACCTTGTCGATCGCATTCTGGACCCGCCGGTGTATCACCGGATCCTTGTCGAGGCCGTCTCGGCGTGCACGCGTTGCGAGCACGCTGCGCAGGACGAGGTCATTGACGAACAGCTCGATGGCCGGCGAGTCGGGCAGGCTCCTGAGCTTGTCCAGGTCCCAGTTCGCGACCTCGGCCCGGATCTCGCTGGCATCCACCGAGGCTTCCGGGTGACGGATGACGGGATCATCTTCCGCGATGGCGGGAGCGGCCAGCAGCGCGCCGACCAATGCGGCAAGGATGAATGGCTGTCGCATGAAATCCTGTGGGAAACGGAAATTCTGGAGGTAAGAACGAAAAAACAGAGGCGGGCAAGCCCGCCTCTGTATCGACCTTCAAGCCTTCAGATGAAGGCCTTCGCTTCTGTTACGGACGGAAGCGCAGCGGATAGGTCAGGCCGTAGTTGGTACCGGCGGAACCGACAGCCGCGTTGAACACGTTCTGCGCCGTGTAACCGATCACCGGCAGGGAACCACCGCCGCCACCGGCGACACGGGCACCACCGTCAGCCACGGCATACGGGTCGGTGTAACCCAGACCGTCGCAGTTCGACGCACCCTGGTTGGTTGCGGTGCAAGCCTCGGCAACCGTGCTCAGCATCGCCCAGCCGTTGGCGAACACGCCAGCGGTACCGGTCGCGGTGTAGTCGTCCGCGGTCAGCTGCGCACCCAGCGCACCCGACGGGATGCCACCGTTGTTGATCGACACGACCGAGACTTCGCCCTTCAGCGAGAACTCAAGGGTCACGCCCGGCGGGGTCGGGGAGATCACGATGTCGTCGGAGGTGACGAGGGTGTTCTCTTCACGATCCCAGAAGCCCGGGGCACCGACCGGCACGCGGTTGGTGGCGCCGTCCAGCGCGTCATACACCGTGCCGTCCTCACCGTAGACATCCCAGGTGCCGCTGTTGATGTTGCGGTCCGGGGTGTCGCCCGACTCGGTGGCGATGTAGTCGTAGTGGTAACGACGGGTCGGCTGGCTCAGCACGACGTCGGTCGCGCCGAGGATCGAGTCGGAGGTCTCGTACTCGGTGATGGCCGAGGACTTCGACAGCAGGCCGGTCAGGCCATCACGTGCCAAGGTGGCGTCCGCATAGAACGGGTCCATCGGCGTGGACAGATCCGGCAGGTCGAACTGGAACATCGGCAGTGCGGTTCCACGGGTGCCGACAGCCGAACCGGCCGCAGCGAAGATGCGATCCGACGACTGCAGAATGCTGTAGCCGATGCCTTCGTTGGCCTGGCGGAAGTACTGCTTTTGACCAGCGGTCACCGAAACGGCGGTGGCATTGGTGGTGAAGGCCTTCGACGACGGCACGTTGATCACGGTGACCGAAGTGGTCAGCGAGTTGGTCGGCGCGGTCATCCAGAACTGCTGCCACGGCGTCGGACCGGCGGCGGCGGAAGTGACGACGTTGTCCTCGTCCAGAGCAGCCAGCAGGGCACCGCTGGTCTTGCACGGCGGCGCAGCGTCGGCCGGGTGCTTGGTGTCGGTGTACAGCGGGTTGATCACGGCGGTGTCGGTGGCGTCACCGTCGCCATTGACGTCGGCACCCAGACCGGTCTCGTCGAACGGACCTTCCGGAATGTCGGCCATCGTGATGATCTCGACATAGCCTTCCAGCGCGCCGGTGTTGGCGGAGGCCGGATCCAGGCGGATCGTCACGAAGTTCTGGTTGACGCTGGCCGGCAGCGTGCAGCTGCTGTCGGTGGTGGTCATGGCGACTGCGCCGCCCGTCAGGGTGACGGCACCGGTCCAGACATCGGCCGGCGACATGAAGATCTGGAAGTCGAACACGTCGTCGGACCACTCGGCGCCGCGGAAGCGGACCTTGACGGCCTTGCCGTTGACCTGGTCGGTGTTGACGATGCTGATCAGGGTGGCGTTGCCGCCCTGGACACTGTAATAGGGGATGAGGTTGATTGCACCCACGCCGCCAGCATCAAGCTGCACTTGTGCGCTGGCAACGCCAGACATCATACCCAGGGTCGCTGCAACACCAACAG
>JAGRFZ010000075.1 GCA_020445785.1 Rhodocyclaceae bacterium | reverse complement strand
GCCGCGCCAGAAGCCCAGCACCGCACATACTACGAAAAGCACGACGACAGCGATATCGAAAGGTGTCACGACGTCAATTCATCTGCAGCACGCTGCCGCCCAGCCCCATCCGCCGCACCCGCGCCAGCACCGACTCGGCGTCGGCACGATCGTCGAATGGGCCGATTCGCACCCGCGTCTTGTCGCCACTGCGCTCGGTGAACGCCGAGAAGCCGTCCGCCTCGAGCTTTCCCTGCAGACTGGTTGCGTTGCCGCGATCCCGGTAAGCCCCGACCTGGACCACGAAACGGCGGGTCGGCGGCAGGCTCTCCGGCGCGCGACCGGCGAGAATCGCGGCCGCCCGCGCCGCTTCATCCATGGCCGGGGCCGCCGGTTGCGGTGTGGCGGCTGTCTGCCGCGCGACAACCGGCGCCTCCTGGACGGGTTTCGCTGCCGGCCCCGGTCGATCGTTCTTTTCGACGGCGGCCACCTGGTCGGCAGACTTCACCGCGGTCGACGGTGCCGCCGCGGACTGCGGCGCTGGACGCTCGGCCGGCGGCGACAGCGCCGCCGGCGGCTGCACCGGCACAGGCTGCGGTTGCGGCTCGATCCGGCTGGCCATCGCGTTGCTGCCGGTCTGCGGAGGAATCCGGACCTGGATGTCCTGCTCCAGGGGTCGCGGCTCGCTGTCCATCACCATCGGCAATACGATCACGGCCGCCAGGGCCAGGGCTGCGGCGCCCACCAGGCGCCGGCGGGCGCGCTTCTTGATCTCGATCTGCTTCTCGTCGTCCGCCATCACAACCCAGTCAGCGCGAGGCCCGCGCCAATGGCAGTACCGCTGCCACCGTCAGGAACGAGCCGAAGGCGACAATTCTATCATTCTCGCCGGCACTCTCGCGGGCCACCGCGAATGCCTCGGCAGGCGTATCGAAGACGCGCACGTCGGCCGCTCCGACGGCCGCACGGACGCGCGCCTCGAGGGCCGCTCCAGGCACGCCGCGGGGCCCCTCCAGGCCACTGAGCAACCAGTGGTCGACACGCCCCGCCAAGCGCCCGACGGCACCTTCGACGTCCTTGTCGGAGAGCATCGAGAACACCGCCCAGGTTTCCGGGTAGTAGCCCATGTTCGACAGATTCTCGGCGAGCACACCGACCGCCTGGACATTGTGGGCGACATCGAGCACCACCGTCGGCCGTCCGGGCAGGATCTGGAATCGACCAGCCAGTTCGACCAGCATCAAGCCTTCACGCACGGCCTGCATCGGTACCGGCAGGCGATCACGCAATTCGTCCAGCGCCGCCAACACCGCCGCGGCGTTGAGCAACTGGTTGGCACCGCGCAGCGAGGGAAATGCCAGCCCACCGCGCCGCAGCGCGCCGCCCCGCCCCCAGAAGGCCCACTGCTGGCGGTCGCCGCGAAAGCCGAAATCCCGGCCACTGACGAGCAACTGCGCGCCGATTTCGCCCGCATGGGCGATCAGCGACGCCGGCGGTTCCGGGTCCGCACAAACGGCGGGCCGGCCGGCGCGGAAAATGCCGGCCTTCTCGAAGCCGATGGCTTCCCGGTCGTCACCGAGAAAATCCATGTGGTCGAGGGCAATGCTGGTGACGATGGCGCAGTCCGCGTCCACCACGTTCACCGCGTCGAGACGGCCGCCAAGCCCCACTTCCAGGATCAACACGTCCGGCGCCGCCTCGCAGAACAAGGCGAGCGCCGCCAGGGTACCGTGCTCGAAGTAGGTCAGCGGCGTTTCCTGGCGGGCGAATTCGACCTGCGCCATCGCCCGCACCAGGGCGGCATCATCGGCCTCGCGACCGTCGATCCGCACCCGTTCGTTGTAGCGCAGCAGGTGGGGCGACGAGTACAAGCCGACGCGATAGCCCGCGGCCTGCAGGATCGATTCCAGCATGGCGCAGGTCGAGCCCTTGCCGTTGGTGCCGCCGACGACGATCACCGGGCATTGCGGGGCGACTTCGATCCGCGCGGCAACGCCGGCCACCCGCTCCAGTCCGAGCCGGACCGCCTGCCCGTGACGGGCCTCGAGCAGCGCGAGCCAACCCTCCAGGGTCTCTGGCAATTGCAAGGCAGTACGCGAGCTCAGGCGCTGACGGCGGCTTGGCGCGACAGCAACGTGATCAACGCGACCAGGCGCTCGGGCAGCTCGCGACGATCGACGATCATGTCGATCGCACCCTTCTCGAGCAGGAACTCGGAGCGCTGAAAGCCTTCCGGCAGCGTCTCGCGAACCGTCTGCTCGATCACCCGCGGGCCGGCGAAGCCGATCAGTGCGCCCGGTTCCGCCAGCACCACATCGCCCATGAAGGCGAAGCTCGCCGACACACCGCCCATCGTGGGGTCGGTCAGCACCGTGATGAACGGCAGCCTGTGGGCCGCCAGGCGCGTGATCGCCGCGGTGGTCTTGGCCATCTGCATCAGCGAGAACAGGCCTTCCTGCATGCGCGCGCCACCGGTCGCGGTAAAACAGATGAACGGCAGCTTTTGCTGCAGGGCGGCCTCGACGCCGCGCACGAAGCGCTCGCCGACGACGGACCCCATCGAACCACCGAGAAAGTCGAACTCGAAGCAGGCGACCACCACCGGCATCGAGCGGATCGACCCCTGCATCACCACCATCGCGTCGGCCTCGCCGGTATCTGCGGCCGCCGACGACAGGCGATCGGGGTACTTGCGCGAATCGCGAAATTTGAGGGGGTCCATCGGCACCACGGAATCACCGATCTCGCTGCGGCCGTCCGGGTCCAACAACACATCGAGGCGCGCGCGCGCACGAATCCGCTGGTGGTGCCCGCATTTCGGGCAGACCGAGCAGTTGGCGTCGAGGTCGGAACGGTAGAGCACGGCCTCGCAGGCCTCGCATTTGCTCCAGAGCCCCTCCGGGATCGACTTTCGGCTCGACGCTTCGCGATTGATCTTCGGCGGTAGCAGCTTCTTCAGCCAACTCACAGGACAACCCTCCCAATGCTTCGCGTCTGTATCCGGTCGGCCATCCTCGACCGGCCCCTTCGGCGGGCGGAAACCGGTGGCTTCGGCATTCGCGCCACCTCGCGCCCACCGATGGCGGTCGCGGGGCTGGAAATTGGCTGGCGGGCCATGGTCATGGGGCCTCCGGCGAAAGCGAGTCGAGCGCTTCTCGGATCTCGCGGATCAAGGCCTGGACTCGCGCCGGCGCTGCGGCCTCGCCGGCGCGCTCGATCTCCTCGATGATGCGGCTGCCGATCACGACGGCATCGGCGATCTCGCCGATACGCATGGCCGAAGCCGCATCACGAATGCCGAACCCGACACCGACCGGCATGCCGACCGCTTCGCGGATCGCCGGGATGCGCGCGGCCACCTGCGAATGATCGAGGTGCCCGGCGCCGGTGACGCCGGTCAACGAAACATAGTAGATGTAGCCGCTGCCGAAGCGCCCGACCTCGCGCATGCGTTGCTCCGAGGTCGTCGGTGCGAGCAGGAAGATCGGGTCGATGGCCGCGTCCTTGAGCCGGGCGGCGAACGCTTCGCACTCCTGGGGCGGATAGTCCACCACCAGCACGCCATCGACCCCGGCCGCAGCCGCCCCGGCGACAAAGCGATCGACGCCCATGGCCTCGATCGGATTGGCGTAGCCCATCAGCACGACCGGCGTATCCCTGTCCCGGGCACGGAACTCGGTGACGATCTCGAGCACCCGACGCAGGTTCATACCTGCCGCCAGGGCGCGTTCCGACGCCCGCTGGATGGTCGGGCCGTCGGCCATCGGATCGGAAAACGGCACGCCCAGCTCGATGATGTCCGCGCCACCATCGACCAGCGCCTGCATCAATGGCACGGTCGCAGTCGGCGAGGGATCGCCGGCAGTGATGAAGGGAATCAGCGCCTTGCGGCCTGCGGCCTGCAGCCTTGCGAATCTCGCCTGGATCTTGGACATGGACGAACGCTCTGTCGGACGGCTGCGCCGCCCTAGAATTGGATGCCGGATTTTTCGGCGACGGTGTGCATGTCCTTGTCGCCACGGCCGGAAAGATTGACCAGGATGATGCGGTCGGACGGCAGCGTCCTGGCGAGCCGGGCAGCGTGGGCCAACGCGTGGGACGACTCCAGCGCCGGAATGATGCCCTCGAAGCGGCACAGGTCGTGAAACGCCTGCAGGGCCTCGTCGTCGGTGACGCCGACGTATTCGGCCCGGCCACTGTCCTTGAGCCAGGCATGCTCCGGCCCGACGCCGGGGTAGTCCAGACCCGCCGAAATCGAATGGGTCTCGATGATCTGGCCGTCCTCGTTCTGCAGCAGATAGGTCCGGTTGCCATGCAGCACGCCGGGCCGTCCCGCCGACAGCGAAGCGGCATGTCGCCCGCTGGCCAACCCATCTCCGGCAGCCTCGACGCCGATCAGTCGGACGTCCGCATACGGGATATACGGATGAAAGATGCCCATCGCGTTGGAGCCGCCACCGACGCAGGCGACGACGTAATCCGGCTGCCGCCCGGCCAACTCGGGCATCTGCTGAATGCATTCGCGCCCGATCACGCACTGAAAGTCGCGCACCATGGCCGGATAGGGGTGCGGTCCAGCGACGGTACCGATGATGTAGAAGGTGTCGGCGACGTGGGTGACCCAGTCGCGCATGGCCTCGTTGAGGGCGTCCTTGAGCGTCTTCGAACCGGACTCGACCGGGACGACCTCGGCACCGAGCAGCTTCATCCGATACACATTGGCGGCCTGCCGGCGAACGTCTTCGGAACCCATATAGACGACGCACTGCATGCCGTAGCGGGCGGCAACGGTGGCCGTGGCAACGCCGTGCTGCCCCGCCCCGGTCTCGGCGATCACCCGCGGCTTGCCCATTCGCCGCGCCAGCATGGCCTGGCCGATGCAGTTGTTCACCTTGTGCGCACCGGTATGGTTGAGATCTTCGCGCTTGAGGTAGATCTGTGCGCCACCCACCTCCCGCGACCAGCGTTGGGCGTGATACACCGGGCTGGGCCGACCCACGTAGTGCTTCAGCTCGTATTCGAATTCCGCCTGGAACGCCGGATCCTGGCGGCAATCCTCATAGGCTTGGCGGAGTTCCTCGAGTGCCGGAATCAGTGTCTCGGCGACGAAGATGCCGCCATAGGGACCGAAATGTCCCTGCGCATCCGGCAGCGTGTAGGAGGCATCAGCCATCTGCATTGCGAACTCCTGCTACGAATCTCTGGATCTTCGAGGCGTCCTTGATGCCCCGGGCCGACTCGACGCCGCTCGACACATCCACAGCCTGGGGCCGCAGACGTCGTATGGCGTCGGCGACATTGCCTTCGTCGAGTCCGCCCGAGAGCACCAGCGGGCGGGAAAAATCCTTTGGAATCAGAGACCAATCGAAGACTTTCCCGCCACCTCCGTAGCCGTCGACGAACGCATCGACGAGCATCGCGCGGGCGGAAGGAAAATGTGCGGCGTAGTCTACCAGATCGAGCCCGGGCCGCATCCGCGCAGCCTTGATGTAGGGCCTTCCGGCGCGCCGGCAGTCGGCTTCGCTTTCGTCGCCATGGAATTGCAGCAGTTGCAGCGGCACCTCGGCCAGAACCTCGGCGACGCGGGCCGCGTCGGCATTGACGAACAAGCCGACCGGCGTCACGAAGGGCGGCAGCACGGCGCATAAGGCCGCCGCCCTGCGCGTCTCGACGTAACGCGGACTCGGCGGATAGAAGACAAAGCCCACGGCATCGACACCGGCATCGACCGCCGCCGCGACGTCCTCCGCACGGGTCAGACCACAGATCTTTATGCGGGTGCGAGCCAAGCCGTCAGCCCAGGTGCGTTTCGGGGCGGCAAATGATACGCCCATCGCCGGGCAGCGGCCATTTCGGCGGATATTCGACGCCACAAAGATAGAGCCCGTCCGGCGCGAAGGTCGGCGCCGCCCGCGTGCGATCACGGCCCCGCAGAACGTCGGCCAGGCGCTCCACCGGCCACTTTCCGGAACCGACATAGACCAGGGCGCCCACCAGGTTGCGGATCATGTGATGCAGAAAGGCGTTGGCCTCGAAATCGAATGCGATCAGCTCGTGGCGCGTTTCGACCGCCACCCGGCGCAGATCCCGAATCGGAGACGCGGCCTGGCAGCCCGCTGCGCGAAATGCGGAAAAATCGTGACTGCCGAGCAGGCACTGGGCCGCGCGACGCATCCGTCCGGCATCGAGCGGGCGGTGGTACCAGCCGACACGCCCGGTCAGCAAGCCCGGCCGGACCGGCCGATTGAGCAACAGATAGCGATAGTGGCGCGCGCGGGCCGCAAAGCGGGCATGAAAATCCGGTGGCACCTCGCGCGCCCACAGCGCCGATACCGTGTGCGGCAAGTGAGAATTGACACCGCGCACCCAGGCCGTCAGGGGTCGCTCGGCCGCGGTGTCGAAATGCACGACCTGCACCGTGGCATGCACACCGCTATCGGTGCGACCCGCACAAACGCTGGTTACCGGCTCATCGGCAATGATGCCCAATGCCGCTTCGAGCGCATTCTGCACGCCGCGCCGGTCCGGCTGCGTCTGCCAGCCGGTGAAGCCCCGCCCGTCGTACTCGAGACCGAGCGCTATGCGACGGCGACGAGGCATGACACGATCAATGCGGTCACCGCCAGCACCCAGGCGTCGGCCGCACCAAAGGATTGCGTGCCCATGGCGACCACCGTCGGCACGCGATCGGCTTCGTCGAGGCTGTCGTCGAGCCAGTGCTTCCAGTGGCGCCCGTCCGACTCGGTGACGAGTTGCATCACCAGACTCAGCCGCACGGCCAGACGATCGGCATCCCAGCCGACCGCGGCGAGCGGCCGAGCCAGCGTGGACAGGCCTTGCAGCAAGGACTGGGCCGGCATCCGTTCGAGCAGCAGCGAAACCAGTGACAAGGTGATCAACAGGCGCCCGACGTGGGTTGCCGCGAGCTGCACGCCCTCGAAACTGGGAGACAGCCACGCCGGCTCTCCGACCACGCGCCGACCGGGCGTAAACCACGCAAACATCACGACGATCGCCAGCAGCAGGAAACGGCTGCGGCGCAGCAGGCGCGGCAGCCGCCTGCGGGCCGCGGCTAGCGCGGCGCCCAGTGCGACGAGACAACCGAGCGCGAGGGCACCCCCCGTCAGGATCTGACTGCCGATCAGCAGCAGGCCCGCCATCGCGAGGGAGACCGCCGGATGCAGGGCACCCACGCCCGACTCGCGCACCGCCCCGTCACAGACGCGACATCACCAGGCGCGCCTGCTCCTGCTGCTTGTTGTTGCCCTCGGCCAGCACCTCGTCCAGCAATTCCTTGGCGCCGTCCTTGTCTCCCATCTCCTCGTAGGCGCGGGCGAGTTCGAGCTTGGTATCCACCTCCGGGTCCCCCGGCGACTCCTCTGCGGCCGCAGGCTCCTCGGCAACGGCAGCGGCGCTGCCGCCAGCTTCGGCCGCAGCCGCTTCTTCCGCGTCGGGCGCCGGCAAGTTGGCCGCCTGCTCCGCGTCCTGGGCCTCCAGGTCGAGATCGATGGCAGAAATATCGAGGGCGGTCGCCTCGACGTCGGCCGGTTTGGCTTCAGCAGGCTTGTCGAGCTCGAAATCGAAGTCCAGCAGGGTGCCGTCGAAACTGCTCTGTTCGAGATCGGTGGCCATCTCGTCGTCGTCGGAAGCGGCGATCGGATTGGATACCGTCGCGCTCAGATCGATGTCTTCTGCCGGCGGTTCGGCCCCGGCCTCGGCTTCGGCTTCGGCCTCAGCAGCGACCTCAGGCTCACCATCACCTTCGACGCTGAGGTCGAGATCGGGCAACTCGAACTCGTCGGCACCGATGTCGGCCACCACCGAGTCGTCGGCGTCCTCGCCCACCACTTCGAGATCGAAGTCGAGCGCCGAGGCGGTCTGGTCGGAATCTTCCTGGGCCGGGAACTCCGGCGCTTCGATCGTCTCCGCTGCAGCGGCCTCGCCGGCGCCGGCTGCCGCCACCTCCGCCGATGCAGCCGGTTCGTCGCCCGGCGCGGCGTCCACATCGTCGCCGCCCATGTCGAGATCGAATTCGAGGGTCGTCTCAGCCGCGTCGGCAATCGCCAGATCGTCTTCCGCTACGGGCGCCTCGGCGGCCTTCATCAAGACCGTCGAATCCTCGCCCGCCGACACTTCGGCCGCGGACAGCTTGACCGTCTTGTCACTGTCGGTCGCAGGTCGATCGATGCCGCCACCCTCGGTCGGCGGTGCTTCGGCGGGTGTCGGCTCATCGGGTGCGTCACCGAGATCCAGATTGAAATCGAGGGCACTGCTGCCGGACTGGGAAATCCCGCCGGTATCGGTCACCTCCCGGTCGGCATTACCGTCGAACTGGCTGAGTTCGCCCGGCATCGCCCAGGTATCCTTCAGCTTCGCGCTGGCATTCTCGATCTCGGGTTTGCCGTCGGGCAGCGAGAAGTCGAGGGCGGACATTTCGACATCCGTCGCCTCCTCTGCCACGGCCGAAACCTCTTCCTCCACAGGCTTGGCGGTCGCCGCAGTGGCGGCGGCAGCGGCCGTCACGCCCACTGCGCTGGCAGCGGCGGCGGCGGCTGCGCCACCCGCTTCCGAGTACAGCGGGTTCTCCGCATCGATCTGGCGTCCCATCTCGGCTGCGCGCGCCCAGTCGTCACCCTGCCCGCCGGTCAGGGAATACAGTTCCGACGCGGTCGTCTCGAATTGCGAAGTGCTTTCGCGTTGGGCGTAGATCTCGAGCAACTTGAGATGCACGGCGGCGCGCGACGGATCTGCCTTCAAGGCATCGAGCAGGATCTCCTCGGCCTGGGCATCACGGCCGTAGGCCATATAGACGTCGGCTTCGGCGACAGGATCGACCCCTTCGTCGGCATCGATGGCCGACATGCCCGACTGGCTGAAATCGGTCTGGATCACGCTGGATCCGGTATCCACGCTCTGGCCACCGCTGGTACCGAAGATCGAACTGCCGCCCATCGACAGTTCCGAGGGCGCGTTCATCGCCGCCTGGGCGTCCGCATCGTCGCGCTTCTTGCGCGAGCGCATCAGGCCGAGGGCGAGCAGCAAGGCGACGACGCCGCCGCCGGCAGCGAGCAACAGCGGATTGGCCATCAGTTCGTCGATCATGCTCGGTGCCGCCACCGGCTCCGGAACCACGGCCGGCCGCGGCGCTGGCGGCGGCGGCGGTGCGACTGCCGGTTTCGGCGCTTCGGCGACCGCCGGCGGCGTGGGCTCGGGCGGTGTCGACACATCGGAGGCCGGAGCCGTCTCGACGGCAGTGGGTGCAGCCGCCGCTTCGGTCGTCGGCGCAGTCGCCGCCGCCGGGGCCGGCATGGCGGCTTCGCTCGCATCCGCGGCCGGCGACGCCTCGCTCGGGCCGGCATCGGCCGTGACACCGACGCCGGACGCCGCTGCCGGCTCCGTCACCGGCGGCTCGAATCCGCCCTCCTGGGGCAATGCGGCCGCCTGCTCGGCGCTCTGCTGGGCCTTCGCCAGGCCCTCGTTCTTGAGTTCGATCAGTTGCTGCAGCTCGCCGATGTTGCGCTCGAGTTCGGCCAGTCGCTCGTTGGCCTCCGCCAGCGCCCTGTCGCGCGCCGCCAGATCCTCTTCGAGCATACGCAGGCGTGCACCGGCATCGGCCGACAGCCCCTCGCCAGCCTCCGTCTTGGAGACCCGCACCTGATCTCGCGCTTCGTCCTCCGGCTTCGGCGCCTCGGCGATGCGAGGCCGAATCAGACCACTCGCCTGCTGCTGGCTTTCCGCCTCGGCCACCGGCGCTTCCTGGCGCACGGTCTCGGCCAGGCGCTGGCGATAGGCATTGAAATCGGCGGACTGGGCGACGACCTCACGGCGTGCCTCGCCCTGCGGGATGGCCGCCGCCTCCTCGGCCGAGGGAATGCTCAGAATCCGGCCGGCCATCAAGCGGTTCATGTTGTTGTCGACGAAGGCCTGGGGATTGCGCCGCTGCAGCGCCACCAGCATCTGCTCGAGCGATATGTCCGGCGACTTGTGGGCGCGAGCGATGCGGCTCAAGGTATCACCACGCTTGACGCGGTAGTCCTCCGCCGCGGCACGCGGCTGGGCGGCGCTCGCCGGCCGAGTGGTTGCAGCACGCGGCGCCGGCGTCGGCGCGGCGGCGACAGGCGCCTGGGGCGCGCCGGCCGCAGGGGTCTGGCTGCTGACGGTACTGACCGGCTTCGGCGCACTCACCGACGGATCCAGCAGGAAGGTGTATTCGCGGATCAGCTTGCCGTTCGACCAAGCCATCTCGAGCACCATGTCGACGAACGGTTCGTTGATCGGCCGATCGCTCGACAGCTTCAAGACTGCGCCATCGCCGCGCGGCTCGACGGCGACGCGGATCAGACTGATGACCGGCGAAAACGGGACGTTGGCCTCCTGGAACAGTGACGCTGGCGCCATGCGGGCGCGCATCGACGATATCTCGTCGGCATCGGCCTGCACTTCGATCTCCGCATTCAGCGGTTGTCCCAGCGCGCTGAAGACGTTGATGCGCCCAAGTCCGGCCGCATTGAGCGTGAGAGGAAGCGCCGCCAGGCTTGCTGCCAGCAGAGTCTTCTTGAGCGAATTATTCATGATCGTCATCGAAATCGCTGTTCCTGGCCGGATTTTTCGGGGTGATCCAAATTAGCATCATGCATTTAGGCTCGCAAGCTAACAAGGTTTCTAACAATGCCGATGGGGCACTGCCGCAACACCTCGACCCAATCCGGCTGCGGCGGCCAAGAAAAAAGGCCGCCGGTTTCAAAAAACCACGCGGCCCTTCCCGTTACCGTCCGGCGCACGGCACCGGAGCGATCAGGCGTCTAGCAGGATCGCCAGCATCCGGCGCAGCGGTTCGGCCGCGCCCCAAAGCAACTGGTCGCCTACTGTGAAAGCCGAGATGTACTCGCCTCCCATCGCCATCTTGCGCACCCGGCCGATCGGAACGGACAAGGTGCCGGTCACCGCTGCAGGGGTCAGGTCTCGCATGGTGACTTCCCGCTGGTTCGGAACGACCTTGACCCAGTCGTTGGCCGTAGCCAGCATTTGCTCTATTTCGTCACAGGGGACGTCTTTCTTTAGCTTGATTGTCATGGCCTGGCTATGACAACGCATCGCACCGATGCGCACACACAGGCCATCGATCGCGATCGGGCGGGATTCGAGACCGAGAATCTTGTTGGTTTCGGCACCTCCCTTCCACTCTTCGCGGCTCTGTCCATTGCCCAGATCGCGATCGATCCACGGGATCAGCGAGCCCCCCAACGGCACGCCGAAATGGGCGGTGGGGAATGCTTCGGCGCGCATCGCGGCCGAGACCTCCCGATCGATGTCGAGGATCGCCGAGGCCGGATCGTCGAGCAAGGACTTGACGCTGGCCTCGAGGGCGCCCATCTGGGCGAGCAGTTCGCGCATGTTCTGGGCGCCGGCACCGGACGCGGCCTGATAGGTCATCGACGTGACCCACTCGACCAGATCGTTCTGGAACAGGCCCCCGAGCGCCATCAGCATCAGCGACACCGTGCAGTTGCCGCCGATCCAATCGCGACCGCCGGCGGCCAGCGCATCCTTGATCACGTTCATGTTGACCGGATCGAGGATGATCACCGACGCATCCTTCATGCGCAGCGCCGAGGCGGCGTCGATCCAATGGCCCTGCCAGCCGGCCGCACGCAGTTGCGGATAGACCTCATTGGTGTAGTCGCCCCCCTGGCAGGTGACGATGATGTCCATCGACCGCAGCTCGTCGACACTCCTGGCGTCCTTGAGCGGCGGCGCCTCCTTGCCGAAGTTCGGCGATGCGCCACCGACGTTGGAGGTGGTGAAGAACACCGGCTCGATGTTCGCAAAGTCGTTCTCTTCGCGCATCCGCTGCATCAGCACGGAGCCCACCATGCCCCGCCAGCCCACCAGTCCCACTCGCTTGATCTGTGCCATAGTCCTGTCGATCCTTTCTACCCAGTTCAGAGCGCCGCCAGCACGGCATCGCCGATGGCCGCGGTTCCCACCTTGGTCGTGCCTTCCTCGTAGATATCCGCCGTGCGAAGGCCATCGGCCAATACCTGCTTGACCGCGCCTTCGATGCGCAGCGCGGCCTCTTCCTGCGCAAAGGTATACCGCAGCATCATCGCCACCGAAAGTATCGTCGCCAGCGGATTGGCCAAGCCCTTGCCGGCGATGTCGGGCGCCGAACCGTGGCTGGGCTCGTACATGCCCTTGTCGGCGGCGTCGAGCGAGGCCGACGGCAGCATGCCGATCGATCCCGTCAGCATCGATGCCTCGTCCGACAGGATGTCGCCGAACATGTTGCCGGTGACCATCACGTCGAACTGCTTGGGGTTTCGCACGAGCTGCATTGCGGCGTTGTCCACCAGCATGTGGGAGAGTTCGACATCGGGGTAGGCCTTGGCCACGTCGCTGACGACATCGCGCCAAAGCTGGGTGCACTCGAGCACGTTCATCTTGTCGACGGAGCACAGCCGGCGATTGCGCTTCATCGCGATTTCGAACGAAACCTTGGCGATTCGGCGGATCTCCGCCTCGCTGTAGATCATGGTGTTGTAGCCGACGGTCTGGCCATCGCGCTGTTCGATGCCCCGCGGCTGGCCGAAGTAGATGTCGCCGGTCAGTTCGCGCACGATCATGATGTCCAGCCCGGCCACGATCTCAGGCTTGAGCGTCGAGGCGTTGGCCAACTCCGGATAGAGAATCGCCGGCCGCAGGTTGGCGAACAGTTCGAGGGACTTGCGGATGCCCAGCAGCCCCCGCTCGGGCCGTTGGTCGCGCGGCAGGCCGTCCCACTGGGGGCCGCCGACCGCGCCGAGCAGCACCGCGTCGGCCTCGCGCGCGAGCGTCAAGGTCGTTTCCGGCAGCGGCACGCCGCTGGCGTCGACCGCGCTCCCGCCGATCAGGGCCTGCTCGGTCTCGATCGGCAGACCGTCGCTGCGCAGCGCCTCGAGCACCCGCAGTGCCTCGGCGGTAATCTCGGGGCCGATGCCATCACCCCGCAATACGCAGATCTTCATCTGGATGGGTCTCCTTGGCGCACAGGGTCGCGCCGCTGAAATCACGAGAAGTAATAGGGGTGGCGGGCCCGCCGCCGCTCCTCGAATTCGCGGATCTTGTCCGCATGACGCAGGGTGAGGCCGATATCGTCCCAGCCGTTGACCAGACATTCCTTACGGAACGGATCCACATCGAAGGGGATCGCATGGCCGTCCGGCCGCTTGACCAATTGGGCCGGCAGGTCGATTTCGAGCGCATACCCCGGGGAATGCGCCACCAGACCGAACAGGGCGTCGATTTCGGCCTTCGGCAACTGCACCGGCAGGATGCCGTTCTTGAAGNNTTGTTGAAGAAGATGTCGGCGAACGACTCTGCCAGGATCGCCCTGAAGCCGTAGTCGAGCAGTGCCCACGGGGCATGTTCCCGACTCGAGCCGCAACCGAAGTTGGCGCGGGTCACCAGAATCGACGCACCCCGGTAGCGCGCCTGGTTGAGCACGAAGTTCGGATTGAGCGGACGCTTCGCGTTGTCCATGCCCGGCTCGCCATGGTCCATATAGCGCCACTCGTCGAATGCGTTCGGCCCGAAGCCCGAGCGCTTGATCGACTTCAGGAACTGCTTGGGAATGATCGCGTCGGTATCCACATTGTTGCGGTCCAGGGGTGCGACCAGGCCCTTGAGAATCGTGAATGCTTCCATCGTATCGGTTCCTGGCTGGGACTCAGAGGATGTCGCGTACGTCGGCAAAACGGCCGGCCACCGCCGCGGCCGCGGCCATCGCCGGGCTGACCAGGTGGGTACGCCCGCCGGCGCCCTGCCGTCCTTCGAAATTGCGGTTCGAAGTCGAGGCACAGCGCTCGCCCGGCTCGAGCCGGTCGGCGTTCATCGCCAGACACATCGAACATCCCGGCTCGCGCCATTCGAAGCCGGCGGCGGTGAAGATGCGATCGAGCCCTTCGGCCTCGGCCTGCCGCTTGACCAGCCCCGAACCCGGCACCACCAGCGCCAGTCGAACGTTGTCCGCCTTTTGCCGGCCACGCACCACTGCAGCCGCCTGGCGCAGATCCTCGATCCGGGAGTTGGTACACGAGCCGATGAACACCTTGTCGATGCGGATCTCGGCGATCGGCGTGTCCGGCGTGAGTCCCATGTATTGCAGCGCACGCTCCATGCCCTCGCGCCGCACCGGATCCTTCTCCGCGGCCGGATTCGGGACACAGCCATCGATGCCGGTCACCATCTCCGGCGAGGTGCCCCAGGTCACCTGGGGCCGGATTCGTTCCGCCTTCAGTTCGAAGACCTTGTCGAAGCTCGCCCCCTCGTCCGAATGCAGGGTGCGCCAGTAGGCGACCGCCTTGTCCCAATCGTCGGCGGTGGGCGCGAACGGTCGGCCGCGAAGGTATTCGATGGTGGTGTCGTCCACCGCCACGAATCCCATCCGCGCGCCGGCCTCGATCGCCATGTTGCACACGGTCATACGGCCTTCCATCGACAGCGCGCGGATCACCGAACCACCGAATTCGATGGCATAGCCGGTACCGCCCGCGGTGCCGATGTGACCGATGATGGCCAGCGCCACGTCCTTGGCCCCGACCCCCTTGCCGAGGCGGCCGTCGACGCGGATCAGCATCGTCTTCGACTTCTTCTGCAGCAGGCACTGGGTGGCCAGCACATGCTCGACTTCCGAGGTCCCGATACCGTGGGCGAGACAGCCGAAGGCGCCGTGGGTGGAGGTGTGCGAATCTCCGCAGACCACCGTCATGCCCGGCAGCGTCGCACCGTTTTCCGGTCCGATCACATGCACGATGCCCTGGCGCACGTCCTTGAACGGAAAATAGGCCAGCGCCCCGGCGGCACGGATGTTGGCATCCAAGGTCTCGACCTGCTGGCGCGAGACCGGATCCTGAATGCCCTGCTCCCAATGGTCGGTGGGGGTGTTGTGATCGGCCGTGGCGACGATCGAACTCGTCCGCCAAGGCTTGCGGCCGGCCAGCTTGAGGCCTTCGAATGCCTGCGGGCTGGTCACCTCGTGCACCAGGTGGCGGTCGATATAGATCAGCGCGGTACCGTCCGACTCCTCGTGCACCACGTGGCTCGACCACAGCTTTTCATACAGCGTCTGCGCTTGCATCCCGAACGTCCGGAACTCTGAGGGATGCCGATTATTCCACAGGCCGGCCCCATTGGACAGGCGACGGCGGGGCCGGAAAACTCAAGGTTTTCCCGCGCTTGCCTTGCGATAAAGGGGCATCACCCGCTCCGCATACTGCGCCAGATCCCGCTGACGGGTGTCGTGGGACGGGTGGGTCGACAGAAACTGCGGCGGGCTGCCCTTCGACGCCGCCGCCATCTTCTTCCACAGGCCGACGGCGGCGTAGGGATCGTAGCCGGCACGAGCCGCCAGTTCGACGCCGATGCGATCGGCCTCCGTCTCGTGCAGGCGCGAATTGGGCAACTCGAACGTGACCTTGGCGAGCGAACCCATCAAGTCGTTGCCGAGCTGGCCGATGCCGAGTGCGGCGCTGACGATGGCCACCCCCATGCCGGTCGCCATCGAGCGCGACACTCGCTCGCGCGAATGTTCGCGCAGTGCGTGGGCAATCTCGTGGCCCATGATCGCCGCGATCTCGGCATCGGTCAGTTCGAGCTGCTCGATCAACCCCGAGTAGAACGCGATCTTGCCGCCGGCCATGCACCAGGCGTTGAGCTGATCCGATTCGAGGACATTGACCTCCCATTGCCACTTCGCGGCGTCCGGCCGAAATACCGTGGTCTGCGGGATCAGCCGGTCGGCGACGGCGCGTACGCGGCGGAGCTGGGCCGCATCGCGGTTGAGGGCGTCCTTTTCGCGCGCCGTCGAGAGCACCTGCTGGTACTGCTGGGCCGAGGCCTGTTCGACCTCTGCCGACGACACCAGCATCGCCTGACTGCGGTCTACGCCGACCGCGCCCCCCTGGGTGGTCTGCACCGACTGACAGGCCGCCGTCAGCAGCGTGGCGACCACCAGAGCCGCATGGCCCCATCTCGTTTTCATCGTCATGCCTTGCCTCCATCCTCTGCGAATCCCGGACCAGACCGCGGCAGGCCGGCCAGGATCAACAGCAGGCCCGCCAGGGCGAAGCCGGACCCGAGGGTAAATGTCCACGCGGCGCCCAATGGATCCCACAGAACACCGCTGACCAGCCCGCCCAGCATGCCACCCGCACCGAACGAAAGACTGCCATACAAGGCCTGGCCGCGCGACTGGGCACGGCCGGGGAACCAGCGGTGGATGGCCGCGATCGCCGCCGCATGATAGGCGCCGAAGGTGGCGCCATGCATCAACTGCGCGGCCGCCAGCAGCGCCGGCGAATCGACCGCCCAACCGATGACCAGGAAACGCAGCACCGCACAGGCGAACGAAAAGGCCAGGATCGACCGTAGCGAGAAGGCCTTGAGCATCTGCGGCATGGCAACGAAGACAGCGATTTCGGCGAGCACGCCGAGGGTCCACATCCAGCCGACCAGGCCTTTCGAGTAGCCGGCATCGACCAGGTGGATCGAGTAGAACACGTAGAGCGCACCGTGGGCCGCCGACATCAGGAAACAGGCACTCAGCAGGGCCTGGACCTCGCGCCGCCGCAGGATGGCCAGCAAGCCGGCTGGCCGTGCCGCAGGGGGCGGTTTGGCCGCCTCGGGGATGACCAGGGCGCAGAGGACGATACCGGCCAGGATCGACGCCGTCATCCACAGCAGGTTGCGCTCGGCGACGACATCGAGGGCGTAGCCGATCGCCATCACCGCGACGATGAATCCGATCGAGCCCCACGAGCGGATCTTGCCGTAGCGCCCCATCGAGCCCTCCAGGTGATCGAAGGTAAGACCTTCGACGAGGGGCAGCGCGGCGCTCCAGAAGAACGACATCAAGGCCATCGCGACAAAGATGCCGATGAAACTGTCGGTCACGAAGAAGCCGCAGAACCCGGCAAGGCTGGCCACGGCCGAGATCCTGACGATGGCGACGCGACGGCCGGCGCGGTCGGCGATCAGTCCCCACAGGTTGGGCGCGACGATGCGCATCACCTGCATCAGCGACATCAACACCGCGATGTCGGCCGCCGCAAACGCCAGCGACTGCAAGTAGAGCGTGAAATACGGCGCGAAGGCGCCGATGAAGGCGAAGTAGAAGAAGTAGTATGCGGACAGCCGCCAGAACGGGATCATCTAGAGGGCCGCGACCGCGGCGGGTGAGGGACGTCGGATCGTCGAATGCGGCGCGGGCGCCGATGGGCGCCCGCGGATCGTGCTGAGCCGGCTCTCAGGCCGCTTGGTCTTTCTTCAGCATGGCATACAAATCGTCCTTGAGCTTGAGCCGTTGCTTCTTGAGATCTTCGAGTTCGAGATCGGTTGCGGGTTCGGTGTTGGTCTCTACCCGCAGGACGTGGCGATTGACTTCGTCGTATTCGTCGATGAGGCGGGCGAACTGGTCGTCGTCTCGCCTCAGCGCCGCGATCCGATCGGCGAATTCGGGCAGTTCATGGTGCAGGTCGTGTGATTCGGGGACCATGGATTCTCCTCGATCTACTGGGTTGTCCATCGATGCTACGCCGCGCCCTTCAGCCGCCGATTGACTCAGGTCAATCGGCTTCGGCCGGCCTTCGCCGGGGCGACGGAACGCGCTGTTCGCCCTCCGGTGCCAGTCCGGCGATGCGCGGCGTGTCGCACGCCACGTCCCCATTCTGGGCCCGATGGCGCAGCGCATGGTCGATCAGCACCAGTGCCAGCATCGCTTCGGCGATCGGCGTCGCGCGGATGCCGACACAGGGGTCGTGGCGCCCCTCGGTGCTGACCGGCACGGCCTCGCCGCGCTTGTCGATCGAACGCCGCGTCAGGCGGATGCTCGAAGTCGGCTTGATCGCGATGCCCACCAGCAGATCCTGGCCGGTCGAGATGCCGCCGAGCACGCCGCCGGCGTGATTGCTCATGAATCCTTGCGGCGTCAGTTCGTCGCCGTGCTCGGAACCGCGCTGGCCGACGGCATCGAAGCCGGCGCCGATTTCGACGCCCTTGACTGCGTTGATGCCCATCATCGCATGCGCAATGTCGGCGTCGAGACGATCGTATACCGGCTCGCCCCAGCCCACCGGCACGCCGCTGGCCACGACCTCGATGCGGGCGCCGATCGAATCGCCGGACTTGCGCAGCGCGTCCATGAACTCCTCGAGTTGCGGCACGATCTGGGCGCTCGGCGCGAAGAACGGGTTGCGATCGACCTCGTCCCAGGATTCGAAGGGGATCTCGATCGTGCCGAGGCGGGACATGTAGCCCCGGATCACGATGCCGTGGTGCTGGGCCAGCCACTTGCGCGCGATCGCGCCGGCGGCGACGCGGACCGCGGTTTCGCGCGCGGACGATCGACCACCCCCACGGTGGTCTCGAAGGCCGTACTTGTGCCAGTACGGGTAGTCGGCATGGCCGGGCCGGAACGTCTCGGCGATCTTGCCGTAGTCCTTGGAGCGCTGGTCCTGGTTGCGGATCAGAAGCGCAATCGGCGTTCCCGTGGTGCGCCCCTCGAACACCCCCGACAGGATTTCGACGCTGTCCGGTTCGCGCCGCTGGGTGACGTGGCGGGACGTGCCCGGCTTGCGCCGGTCGAGTTCGGCCTGGATCTCCGCGGCCGAGATCTCGAGCCCGGGCGGGCATCCGTCGACGACGCAGCCGATCGCCGGACCGTGGGATTCGCCGAACGAGGAAACGCGGAAGAGCAGGCCGAGATCGTTGCCGGACATGGAACTGGACGCTGTTGGCTGTGAGCGCCACAGTTTATCAGGCCGGCACGGCCGGACGGGGTTTCACGGCGTGGCGCCGAGCCCTCGCAGGTAGCAATCGATCCACATGCGGGCATCGTCGAGGCCGATCGTGTGCGGCTGCATCGCCCAGTCGGCAATCAGCCCGTCGATCAGCACCATCAGGCCCATGGCCGCGCGCCGCGGCTCGATCGCCGGGTCGAGCTGGCCGCGCGCCGAAGCTGCGCGGATCGCCTGTTCGATGCGACCCAGATGGCGGTCGCCGGCCTCCATGCACTGGTCGATCGTCGGCACCATTTCGTCCACGTATTCGCACTTGTGCCAGGCGATGGAGAAGACCCGCAGGTAGCGCGGCTCGTCGAGGATGCGGGCCAGGATCGAAAGCAGTCGCGAGCGCAACTCGTCGAGGGGGCGCTCGGCGGCGTCGTAGTCGGCCTGCTCGATCGACTCCAGCGGCGCGATCGCCCGCCCCATCATCGCGTCGAACAGCTCGCCCTTGTTGGCGAAATGCCAGTAGATCGCACCGCGGGTGACACCGGCATCGGTCGCCACCTCGGCCAGGGATGTGCGCCCCACGCCCTTGCGGTGGAACACCCGTTCCGCCGCATCGAGGATGCGGTCGCGGGTGGCCAGCGCCTCTTCTTTGGTCCGTCGCACCATGATCGGTTCAGTGTTTCCCGATGCGAGCGATTGGAACACAAAGACCCGAAACTGTCACTTTACATACATTCATGAATGTCAATAAAATGGGCCGGCCCGACCCCCAACCCCAGAGCACCCGATGATCCGCACGTCACGCCTCGCAGACGGCGCCCGCAGCGCGGCCTTCGCGATTCTCGCGGCCGGGCTCACGGCCTGCACGTCCGAGGCCCAGCAGAGCGCACCGCCGGCCGGTCCGGCCGAAGTCCGCACGATCACCTTGCGGGCCGAAGACCTGCCCCTGGCACTGGAGTATCCGGCCCGGGTACATGGCTCGCGCGAGGTCGAGATCCGTCCGCGCGTCGGCGGGATTCTGGAGAAGCGCAACTACGTCGAGGGCGCCCGGGTCGAGGCCGGCCAATCCTTGTTCTCGATCGATCCGCAGCCCTACCGCAATGCTGCCGCGCGCGCCGAAGCCGACCTCGCCGCCGCGCGTGCCCGGGTCGCCCAGACCCGGCGCGAGGTGGACCGGCTGGCCCCGCTGATCCGGGCCAAGCTCGCCAGCCGGCGCGATCTCGACAACGCCGAATCGAGCCTGCAGATCGCACGGGCGGAACAGCAAGGCGCCGAAGCCCGCCTGCGAGAGGCCCGCCTCAACCTCGAATACACACGCGTCGAGTCGCCGCTGACCGGCATCGCCGGCCGCGCGCTGCCGTCGGAAGGCGCACTGCTCGCTGGCGCCGAGACGCTATTGACCCGGGTCAGCCGGATCGATCCCGTGCACGTGCTGTTCGGCGTGCCGGACAACGACCAGTTGCGGCTCCAGCGCGGCGCCGCCAGCGGCGAGTTGGTGCTGCCGGCCGACAACCGCTACGAGGCGGACATCATCCTCGCCGACGGCAGTCGCTACCCACTCACCGGCGCCGTGGATTTCACCTCGGTATTGATCGACCGCAGCACCGGCACCAGCGAAGTGCGGGCGGTGGTGGCCAACCCGGATGGCGCCCTGCGACCCGGGCAGTTCGTGCGCGTGCGCCTGCGCGGCGCGGTACGGCCGAATGCGGTGGAAGTGCCGCAACGGGCGGTGCTGGAGGGCCCGGAGGGGCGTTTCGTGTATGTCGTCGAGGACGGCAAGGCCGCGATGCGGCCGGTGGAGACGGCCGACTGGCGGGGCGACGCCGTCGCGATCCGCAAGGGCCTCGCGGCTGGCGACCGGGTGATCGTCGATGGGGTACTGAAGATCGGCCCCGGCGCCCCGGTCACGGCTGCGCAAGCCGAGCAAGGCGGCTGACGTGACACGTCCTCGAGCCTCGACAGTAAGCCGGCGCACCGACCTACTGCCACGTCCTCTGGACCGGGCCTGAGATGTTTTCGCGCTTCTTCATCGACCGGCCGATCTTCGCCACGGTGCTGTCCCTGTTCATCATCATCGCCGGCCTCGCCGCGATGCGCGGCCTGCCGGTGGCGCAGTACCCGGAGATCGCGCCACCGGTGGTGACCGTCGCGGCGACCTACCCGGGCGCTTCGGCAGATGTCCTCGAAAAGACCGTGGCGGCGCCGCTCGAGACCCAGATCATCGGCGTCGAAGGCATGCTCTACATGAGTTCGACCTCATCCTCGGCCGGCCGCGTCGAGATCCAGGTCACCTTCGACATCGGCACCGACGTCGACCAGGCGGTGATCAACGTCAATAACCGGGTCAAGCAGGCGGAACCCCGTCTGCCGCTGGAAGTGCGGCGCCAGGGCGTGAGCGTCGAGAAGGGTTCGTCGTCCTTTCTCCAGGTGCTGGCGTTTACGTCGCCGGACGAACGCTTCGACGATCTCTTCATCAGCAACTACGTGACGCTGAACGTGCTGGACGTGATGAAGCGCGTGCCCGGCACCACCAATGTCCAGATCTTCGGCGCCAAGGACTACGCCATGCGGATCTGGCTGCAGCCGGATCGCATGGCCCGCCTGCAGCTCACCACCGACGACGTGATCGCGGCGATCGCCGAGCAGAACGCCCAGTACGCGGTCGGCGGCATCGGTCAGCCGCCGGCCAGCGAGGGCCAGGCGATGTCGCTGACGGTCAACACCCGCGGACGGCTGGCCGAGGTATCCGAATTCGAAAACATCATCGTGCGCGCCGATGCGGGCGGCGCGATGCTGCGCCTGCGCGACGTCGCCCGGGTCGAGCTCGGCTCGCGCGACTACAACTTCCAGGGGCGCGTCAATGGGCGCTCGGCGACCCTGATGGGCATCTTCCTGAAACCCGGCGCCAATGCCCTCGACGTGGCCCAGGAGGTGCGTCGGACGATCGACGAACTGGCCAGCCGCTTCCCCGACGGCCTCACCTACTCGGTGCCCTACGACACCACCGACTTCGTCGATGTCTCGATCCGCGAAGTGGTCAAGACGCTGGCCGAGGCGATGGTGCTGGTGTTCCTGGTGGTGTTCCTGTTCCTGCAGAACTGGCGGGCGACGCTGATTCCGACCCTGGCCGTGCCGGTATCGCTGATCGGAACCTTCGCCGGCCTGCTGCTGCTCGGCTACTCGATCAACACCCTGACCCTGTTCGGCATGGTGCTGGCCATCGGCATCGTGGTCGACGACGCCATCGTGGTGCTCGAGAACGTCGAGCGGATCATGCATGAGGAAGGGCTGGCGCCGCGACTGGCGGCGATCCAGGCAATGCGCGAGGTCACCGGGCCGGTGATCGCGATCGTGCTGGTGCTGTGTGCGGTGTTCGTGCCGATCGCCTTCCTCGGCGGACTCACCGGCGAACTCTACCGCCAGTTCGCGGTGACCATCGCGATCGCCGTGGCGATTTCCGGGGTGGTGGCGCTGACCCTGACGCCCTCGCTGTGCGTGCTCATCCTGAAGCACGAGCACAAGGCCGAGAGCGGATTCTTCCGCGCCTTCAATCGTCTGTTCGCGGCCATCACCCGCCACTACACCGCCGGTGTCGCCTGGCTGATCCGGCGCGGATTGCTGGCGCTGCTGCTGTTCGCCGGCATGGTCGCAGTCACCGCCCAACTCTGGCGGATGACGCCCGGCAGCCTGGTGCCGGACGAAGACCAGGGCTACTACATCACGGCGGTCTATCTGCCGGATGGCGCCTCACTCGAGCGTACCGACCGCATCGTCCGCCAAGTGGACGAGATCCTGCGCAGCAATCCCGACATCGAATTCACGGTCGCGTTCACCGGCCTCGACTTTCTCGGCGGCAGCTTCAAGAGCAATGCCGCGACCTTCTTCGTCACCCTGCGGCACTGGGACGAACGCGCGAATACCGCTGCCCAACTGGTGGGCGAGACCTGGATGAAAACGGGCGGCATCCAGGAAGCGCTGGTGCTGTCGTTCACGCCACCGGCGATTTTCGGACTCGGCAACGCCGGCGGCTTCGAGTTCTACCTGCAGAACCGCGGCGACGCCAGCGCCGCCCGCATGGCGGAGGTCTCCCAGCGCTTCCTCGGCGCCCTCAACCAGGATCCGAGCTTCGCGATGGCCCAGACCCTGTGGCGCCCCAGCGTGCCCCAGCTCTATGCCGATGTCGACCGTGAGAAAGCAATGGCGCTGGGGGTACCGATCGATCGGCTGTACGCCAGCTTGTCGGCCAACCTCGGCAGCTACTACGTGAATGACTTCAACAAGCTCGGCCGCAGCTGGCAGGTGCTGCTCTCTGCCGACAAGCGCTATCGCAACGAACCCACCGATATCGGCGACATCCACGTGCGCTCCGCCAGTGGCGACATGGTACCGATGAGCGCGCTGGCGCGGATCGAGCGCAGCAAGGGACCGGAGACACTCGAACGTTTCAACAACCTGCCGGCGGTGAAGATTCTCGGCAGCGGCGCGCCCGGCGTGTCCACCGGCCAGGCGATCGCGCGCATCGAGGGTATCGGCGCGGCAACCCTGCCATCGGACTTCAGCCTCGACTGGAGCGGTGCCGCCTACCAGGAGCGGCGCTCCAGCGGCACCTCCGGCATCGCACTGGGGCTCGGCGCCCTGATGGTCTTCCTGATTCTGGCGGCGCAATACGAACGCTGGTCGCTGCCCCTGGCAGTGATGTTGGCCTTGCCTTTCGGCACCTTCGGCGCCCTGGCTGCGGTGTGGCTACGGGGCCTGACCAACGACGTGTATTTCCAGATCGGACTGGTCACACTGCTTGGCCTCGCCGCGAAGAACGCAATCCTGATCGTCGAATACGCAATCTACAAGCACGGCGAGGGCATGAGCGCGGCGGCGGCGGCGATCGAAGCCGCCCGCCTGCGCTTCCGGCCGATCCTGATGACCTCGCTGGCCTTCATCCTCGGCGTGCTGCCGTTGGCGATCTCCACCGGTGCCGGCGCCGGCGCCCGACACGCAGTCGGCACCGGGGTCATGGGCGGCATGCTGGCGGCAACCTTTCTCGCCGTATTCTTCGTGCCGCTGTTCTACCGCCTCATCGCAGATCGCCGGCTGGCCGAGAAGCGCCATACCGACGCGTTGTTCGACGAGATCCACCAACGCCACGAGGAAGCCCATCGCCGGCTGATGGCGGAACTCGGCGAGGACGACACGGCCGAGCGACCGAACAAGCCACACTGAGGCGCCGAAGAATCGGCAAGCTCGGCGGCAGACGGCCGGCCCCGGTTGCCTCGCCCGCCCGCCGGCGGGCTCCGTTCGGGCGTCCGGGTCGCGACCGGCGGCCGATCTGCGGGCGCCTAGTTGAAAAAGCCTTCGAGTCGCTCGAAGACCTCGTGATCGGTACCGTGGCGGCGGACTGCGATCACGTCCACGAGCTTCTCGACCTGGCGCACCATCTGGTCGAGACGCTGGTCTTCGAACACCAGCAGCCAGATGCGACTGGTGTCACCCTTGCCCACCGGCATGCAGAGGATGCCCTCGACGTTGAAGGCGCGGCGGGCAAACAACCCGCAGATGTGCGACATCACGCCAGCGTGGTTATGCACGTCGATCTCCAGTACGACCTTCTGGAAGCCCTGCTCGGCCAGCGGTTCCGCAACGTGTTCCATGGCCTCAGCCTCCAATCATTTCGGTGTTGGCGCCGCCCGGCGGCACCATCGGATAGACGAACTGCTCGCGGTCGATCGACGCGTGGATCAGGCACGGCCCGGGTTCGCTCAGCGCCTGGGCGAGCGTCGTGCGCGGATTCTGCGAGCGATCGAGGTCGACCGCGGCAATGCCGAAGCCCTCGGCGATCTTCAGGAAGTCGGTCGGGCGGGCATATTTCGAGGCGTAGGTACGCTTGCCGTAGAACAGGTTCTGCTGCTGGTAGACGAGGCCGAGGGAATTGTTGTTCATCAGCACGATCTTGACGTTCAACTGTTCCTCGGCAAGGGTGGCCAGCTCCTGGATGTTCATCTTGAAGCTGCCGTCGCCCGAAAAGCACACGACCGTGCGCTCGGGATCGGCGAGGGCGGCACCGATCGCAGCCGGCAGACCGAAACCCATGGTGCCGAGGCCGCCGGAGGTCAGCCACTGGCGGGGGCGTCGGAACGGGTAGGCCTGGGCCACCCACATCTGATGCTGGCCGACGTCGGTGGCGATCACCGCCTGGTCGTCGAGGGCGCTCGCCACCGCCTTGATCAGGCCGTAGTGGCTGCGCGGGTCGTCCTCGTTCGGCATCTGCAATGGGAAGCGGGTCTTCAGGCTCTCGACATGCGACAGCCAACGCTTGCGCAGCGTCACCTTGATCCGCGGCAGCAAGGCCTCGAGCGCCTGGCCGACATCGGCGGTGATCGCGACGTGGGCGGTCTTGATCTTGTCGATCTCGGAAGGATCGATGTCGATGTGCACGATCTTTGCCTTGGGACAAAATTGGGCGGCCTTGCCGATCGCACGGTCGTCGAAGCGCGCACCGACACACACCAGCAGATCGGCCTCCTCGAGCACGTAGTTGGTATAGCGCGCACCGTGCATGCCGAGCATGCCGATCGACAACGGGTGGTCCATCGCCATCGCGCCGAGCGCCATCAGGGTCATCGTGGTCGGCAGCCCGGCCTGTTCGGCCAGCGTCACCGCCGCATGCGACGCGCCAGAGGCGACCACGCCACCGCCCAGATAGAGCACCGGCTGCTCGGCCTCGTTGATCATCGCGGCAGCCCGCTCGATCGCATCGAGGCTCGCCACCGGTGCGTCATCGCGCCGCGCCGGCGCCGGCAGTTCATCGATCTCGATCAAGGCGCTCTGCACGTCCTTGGGAATGTCCACCAGCACCGGCCCAGGCCGGCCCGACATCGCAAGTCGGAAGGCGTCGACCATCACCCGGGGCAATTCCTGTACCGACCGGACCAGAAAATTGTGCTTGGTGATCGGGATCGTCAAGCCGTAGGTGTCGACTTCCTGGAAGGCATCGGTGCCGATCATCGCCAGCGGCACCTGGCCAGTGATCGCGACCATCGGGATCGAGTCGAGCTTGGCGTCGGCGATCGCGGTCACGAGATTGGTGGCACCGGGGCCGGAGGAGGCGAAGCACACCTCGGGCTGCCCCGAGACACGGCTCATGCCCTGGGCCATGAAGCCCGCGCCCTGCTCGTGCCGGGTGAGCACGTGACGAATCCGCTCGCTCTGGGAGAGCGCGTCATAGAGCGGCAGGATCGCGCCGCCCGGAATTCCGGCAATGGTACGAATGCCCTGCCGCTCGAGCATGCGAACGATCAATTGGGCGCCTGTCATCTGTGGCATCGTGGTGTTGCTCCTGGAAAAACCGCTGCCACCAGCCTGCAGGAAAAACAAACCCCCGCCGGCTGGTGCGCCGGCGGGGGTTTCAGTGATCTGATCTGCTAACTGTTCCCTACGCCATGCGCACGCCTACGCGTACGACGCCTACTACAGCGACTACGGGCAGCGACAGGATCCGGGACAGGGAACGATTCATTTTTTCTGCGTCGAACTCGAAACGGCGGCAGGTCTTATATAAGACCCAATGAAAGCATATCGCGCCGCAAAAAACAAGCCCCGGGCGCGGCACCCGATCACGCTACGGCGCCGGCCGGCCGCGGGCGCGCTCGGTGGGCATCAGCCTTCGCTCGACGGCGCCGCCTCGCGCAGCTTGCGTCGCAGAATCTTGCCGACATTGGTCTTCGGCAGCTCGTCGCGGAATTCGACCTGGTGCGGAACCTTGTAGCCGGTCAGGTTTTCACGGCAGTGGGCAATCAGCGCTTCGCGCGTCAGCGATGCATCCTTGCGTACCACGAACACCTTGACCGCCTCGCCGGAGCGCTCGTCCGGCACGCCGACCGCCGCCACCTCGACCACCGCAGGATGGTCGGCAATGACGTCTTCGACCTCGTTCGGATAGACGTTGAAGCCGGACACCAGGATCATGTCCTTCTTGCGATCGACGATGCGTACGAAGCCCGCAGGGTCGACCGTGGCGACATCGCCGGTGCGCAGAAAACCGTCCGCCATGATCGCGCGACGGGTGTCCTCCGGCCGGTTCCAATACCCCTTCATGACCTGGGGCCCCCGGATGCACAGTTCGCCCGCCTGACCGAGTTCGAGCTCGTTGCCGTCATCGTCCCGGATCGAAATCTCGGTCGAGGAGATCGGCAGTCCAATCGAATGGTTGAATTCGGTCAGATCGAGCGGGTTGATGCACGCCGCCGGGGAAGTCTCGGTCAGCCCGTAGGCTTCGACCAGGGTATGGCCGGTGATCGCACGCCATCTTTCGGCGACGGCGCGCTGGACCGCCATGCCACCGCCGAGACTGATGCGCAGGCTCGAAAAGTCGAGCGCAGCGAAATTTGCGTCGTTGAGCAGCGCGTTGAACAGCGTATTGACGCCGGTGATCGCGGTGAATCGGTGCTTGCCGAGCTCCTTGACGAAAGCCGGAATGTCGCGCGGGTTGGTGATCAACACATTCTCCGCGCCGATCTTGAAGAAGGTCAGTCCGTTCGCAGTCAGGGAGAAGATGTGATAGAGCGGCAACGCGGTGATGACGATCTCGCTCCCCTCCGACAGGAAGGGCCGGATCCAGGCGTGGGCTTGCTCGAGGTTGGCAATGATGTTGCCGTGAGTCAGCATCGCCCCCTTGGCGGCGCCGGTGGTACCGCCGGTGTATTGCAGGAAGGCGATGTCGTCGTGGCCGATGTCACGCTTCTCGAGCTGCAGGCCGGAACCTTCCGACAACACGTCGGACAGTCGGCGATGTCCCGGCAGAGCCCAGGCCGGCACCATCTTCTTGACGTGGCGCACCACCAGATTCACGAGCTGTCGCCGCGGGAATCCGAGCAGGTCGCCGAGCGCGGTGACGATGACATGGCGAATGCCGGTCTTCGGCAAGGCGTGCTGCAGGGTCTGCGCGAAGTTCTCGACGATGACGATGGTTTCGGCACCGGAATCCCGGAGCTGGTGCTCCAGTTCACGCGTGGTGTAGAGGGGATTGCAATTGACCACGGTGCACCCGGCCCGCAGCGCGCCGAACAGACAGACCGGGTACTGCAGCACATTGGGCATCATCAGGGCGACGCGAGCGCCCTTCTCGAGCTTCAGGACGTGCTGCAGGAAGGCGCCGAAGGCGGCACTCTGCCGCGACAGTTCCGCATAGCTCAGGCTCGCGCCCATGTTGGTGTAGGCGGGCTTTCCGCCATAGCGCGCGACGCTGCGGTCGAACAGGTCACCGATCGAGGCGAAGCAATGCGGATCGATCTCCGCGGGCACCCCTGCCGGGTAGCTTGCGAGCCATACCTTTTCCATGCCCCCTCCTCGTCCGCGCCGGGGCGACGGCCGACGCCGCGCCCGGCCCGAGGCCGATTGTCGCCGCGACCACGGGGCAACGGCCCCGCTTCAGGCCTCCTGTTCGTCCCCGGGCCAATTGCGGATGTAATTCTTGAGCATCCGGTTCTCGAAGCTCTGTTCCTCGAGCACGGCCTTGGCCACGTCGTGGAAGGACACCACGCCGAGCAGCGTGGTTCCGTCCATCACCGGCAGGTAGCGCTGGTGCTGGTCGACCATGAGCCGCCGCAGTTCGTCCATCTCCATGTTTGCCGACGCGGTCAGCGGATCGCGCTTCATGACCTGGGCGATCGGCAGATCGGCCCACTGGGCGCCACCGGAATGGATGCCACGCAGGACCTCGCGGAAGGTCAGGATGCCGGTCATCACGCCGTGATCGAAGATGACCAACGAGCCCACGTCCTGATCGTTCATCACCGCCACGGCCTCACCGAGGGACCGGTTGGGTCCGATCGTGTAGAGCACCTTGCCCTTGATCGCCAGAATCTCACTTACCAGCATCGTCTCGTACCCCGCCCTTGTTCCGTCCCGAGCGCCCTTCGCCCCTCGACGCTCATGCGCGCAGATCTTAGTGCATCGACGCCAGCGGCGAAAGTCGGCGCCCCGCCGAACTCATCGCTCGAGTTGGTCGAGCTTGCCGGGCTTGCCGAGCCACTCGTCGGCGTCGGGCAGCGGATCCTTGCGCTCGATGATCGCTTGCCACTCCCGCGAGAGGTCGGCATTGAGCGCGATGAAATGCTGCTGATCGTCCGGCACGTCGTCCTCGGCGAAGATCGCCTCGGCCGGGCATTCGGGCACGCACAGGGTACAGTCGATGCATTCCTCGGGGTCGATCACCAAGAAGTTGGGCCCCTCCTTGAAACAGTCCACGGGGCAAACATCGACACAGTCGGTGTATTTGCACTTGATACAGTTCTCGGTGACGACGTAGGTCATGGTTGTTCTCCGAAGTGGCCGGCGGGGCCGCGCCTGTGGATCGGCGCCCCCCCCCGGCGTGGGAAACGTTGCTTGCAAGCGGCGACTATAGCGAAACATCGGTTTCGACAGCGGGCGGGCGCCACCACCCCCGCCGCTGCCGGGCGCGGGCTTGACGGGCACGCAGTAATTAGCATAAGTTCCGGTCCAAGATCAGACCGGCCACTCGAACCGGCGTTTCCCATCTCCGGTCTCCCCGACCCGCTGCATCCACCGGACAATCGATTTTTCTGTAGTAACCCCTGACGTGAGGAATCATGAGCGAGCATATCAATTACGTCACCGACGGCAATTTCGAAGCCGAGGTGCTGCAGTCCCCTACCCCGGTCCTGGTTGACTACTGGGCAGAGTGGTGCGGTCCCTGCAAGATGATTGCGCCGATCCTCGACGACGTAGCCAAGGAATACTCCGGCAAGCTGAAGGTCGCCAAGCTCAACATCGACGAAAATCAGGACACCCCGGCCAAGTACGGCATCCGCGGCATCCCCACATTGATGCTGTTCAAGGGCGGCAACGTCGAAGCCACCAAGGTCGGCGCCCTGTCCAAGTCCCAGCTGACCGCATTCATTGACAGCAACATCTAAGCCGAAAGCTGCGCAAGACTCGACTGCGGCGCCCCGGCGCCCACCACGAAGATCTGCGCAGCCCCCCGAGGCAGCGCCGCAATCGACGCCCCCGCCCACGCCTCTTTCCCCTAGTTCGCCCTTTCAGGTCACCATGCAACTTTCAGAGCTCAAGACTCTGCACGTCAGCCAATTGCTCGAGATGGCCAATGCCGCCGAGATCGATGGCGCCAACCGGCTGCGGAAGCAGGAACTCATCTTCGCGCTGCTGAAGAACCGAGCGAAGAAGGGAGAGCCGATCTTCGGCGACGGCGTGCTCGAAGTGCTGCCCGACGGCTTCGGCTTCCTGCGCTCGCCGGACACCAGCTACCTGGCCGGCACCGACGACATCTACGTTTCGCCATCTCAGATCCGGCGCTTCAATCTGCACACCGGCGACACCATCGAGGGCGAGATCCGGACCCCCAAGGACGGCGAGCGCTACTTCGCGCTGGTCAAGCTCGACAAGGTCAATTTCCACCCGCCCGAGGCGGCCAAGCACAAGATCCTTTTCGAGAACCTGACGCCGCTGCATCCGACCGAGTGTCTGAAGCTCGAGCGCGACATTCGCGGCGAGGAGAACACGACCTCGCGGGTGATCGACATGATCGCGCCGATCGGCAAGGGTCAGCGCGGCATGCTGGTGGCCAGCCCGAAGAGCGGCAAGACGGTGATGCTGCAGCACATCGCCCACGCCATCACCAGCAACCACCCCGACTGCGTCATGATCGTGCTGCTGATCGACGAGCGACCCGAGGAAGTGACCGAGATGCAGCGCTC
>JAGRFZ010000074.1 GCA_020445785.1 Rhodocyclaceae bacterium | reverse complement strand
ACCCCTATCGTGAAATTTCCGGGCTTAGCCGACCTGCGCCAGGTTTTCCGCGACAAAGCGCTCCAGCCGTGGCTGGCACGAGGTCGCCACGTTGAAGCGCAGGTACTCCGAGGGCTGGCCATTGGCGCGGAACACCGACCCCGGCGCCAGCACGATGCCATGCTCCAGCGCGCGCCGGGCGAGGGCCGTGGTGTCACGCAGTCCCGGCATCCGCGCCCACACGAACTGCCCGCCGACGGGGTCGAAATCGGTCGTCATGCCCAGACGTTCGAGCATGCGGCAACAACGCTCGGTCGCGCGCAGCAGGCGCGTCTGCAGGCGCTCGACATACTTGCGGTAGTGACCCTCGGTGAGCATCGCGTGCACCATGCGCTCTGCAAACTCCGGGCTGGTCAGTGTGGTCGTGATCTTGACGTCGGTGAGCTGGCGGGCGAGGTCGGCACGCGCCGCGAGAAAGCCCACCCGAAGATTGCCGGAAATCGTCTTGGAGTAGCTGCCGACGTGGATCACGCGTTGCAGTTGGTCGAGACTGGCCAATCGGGTCGCGGAGCCGGCATGCATGTCACCGTAGATGTCGTCGTCGACCAGCAGCAGGTCGTGGCGCTCGGCCAGTTGCAGCAGCCGGAAGGCGGCCGCTGGGCTGAGGCAACTCGACGTGGGGTTGTGCAGCACCGACTGGGTGAAGTAGATCCGTGGCTTGTCGCGGCTCAGGATCGCCTCCAATGCATCGAAATCGGGACCATCGGCGAGACGCGGCACGCCGAGCAGGCGGAAGCCCTGGAGGCGGAAGCTGGAGAAGACGTTCCAGTAGCCGGGGTCGTCCACCAGCACCGCGTCGCCGGTCTTCAGGAAGAAGCGTGCCACCAGGTCGAGCGCCTGGGTGGCGCCATAGGTCAGGACGATCTGCGAGGGCTGGGCGCGCACGCCGCATTCCGCCAGCCGCAACTGCAGTTGCTCGCGCAGTGGCGCAAAGCCTTGGGGTGTGCCGTAGCTGGTGACTCGGGCCTGCGGATCCCGCGCGAGTTGACGCAGCTTGCGCATCACGGCGTCTCCTTCCATCCACGCCACCGGCAGGCTGCCCGAGGCCGCCATCACCCGATCCTCGCTTTCGCTGCTGATCTCGCGCATCAGCCAGGCTGCGTCGATCGCCCGTTCGACCCGCTCGAGGTCCTCGCCCTCGGGTTCGGGCAGCGGGCGCGCGCAGACATAGAAACCGGATCCTCGGCGTGAGTCCAGATAGCCCTGGGCGACCAGGCGATCGTAGGCTTCGACCACGGTGAAGCGGCTCACGCCCTGCGCTTCGGCGAAGCGACGGATCGGCGGCAATCGAACCCCGGGGCGCAGGATGCGATCGTCGATCCGATTGCGGATCGCGGCCACGATCTGCTCGACGAGGGGCTGCGGGCGTTCGCTGTCGATCAGGATCTGGTTGAGCATGGGGGCGGTGCTCCTGTGGTACTGGCCTGGCGATTGGGCCGGTACGGTACGGAAGTTGATCCGTCGATTGTATCTTAGAGTGATTTAAATTGACAGATATTGTCATGGCTCCGGAAACCCCAGGAGATCACGACATGGGCGATATCAAGAGATTTTTTTCGAGCTGGTCGGTCATCGCGGCGGCGATGTTCGCGCTTCAGGGGTGTTCGGGCGACGCGCCGGCACCCCATGTGTGGCAGGCGCGGCATGTACTGGTTCATGCGGGCGGCGGCGGGCATGTGGTCGAGGCGCTGTGGGTGCGCAACGGGCTGTCGCTGATCGCCCGGCATCGCACCACCCATTTGGTCGATGACGGTGATCTGCTGCTCGACATCGATCGGCAGTTGCTGTGGCTGCGTGACGGCCCGGTATTGCAGGCCTTGTCCCTGCCGGAACTGGAGCCGATCGCCGGGTTGCCTCTGCCGGGCGATGCCGGCGCCATCACACTGGCCGCAGATGGCGCCGTCGTGATTGCCGGCGTTCGTTATCGCCTGGCCACCGAGGACGATGGCGGCGAGGCGATCGCCGGGGCACAGACGCCGGTGGTCGTCCGCGAGTCGAGGCGCGGTTGACACGGTTTCCGGGTGGCCGAGCCTGCGTTCGGTCGCCTGGAAAGCTCCGTACGGCGCTCCGGCTCGTCGCCATGAGGCTGCGCCCTCGTCATGGGCATAATATGGCGCTTATTGTCTGCGAGGCGAGCGCGTGAGTACCGACGAGCTGGAACTGGCCCACATCGTGTTCAAGAACGCGGCGGAGGGCATCTGCATCACCGACACCGAGGCGCGGGTGCTGGCCGTCAATGAGGCCTTCACCCGGCTGTCGGGCTATTCGCTGGAGGAAATCAAGGGGCAGACCCTTTCGCGCCTGCGTTCCGGCAGGCACTCGCCCGAGTTCTACCAGCAGATGTGGAAGTCCATTGCCGAGACCGGCCGTTGGCAGGGCGAGATCTGGAATCGCAGCAAGAGTGGCGATATCTATCCGGAATGGCTGTCGATCAGTGCCGTATGCGATTCCGACGGGGAGGTGATGCACTACGTGGGCGTGTTCACCGATATCGCCCGGATCATGGAAGAGCAGGCCCAGCTTCGTGATCTCGCCTATTTCGACCCGCTCACCGGCCTCCCCAACCGGACCTTGTTCCGCGACCGCTTCGACCAGGTCGCGCGCCGTGTACTCCGGGAAATGAAGCAGATGGGGCTGCTGATGATCGGCATATCCGGCCACGCCGAAGTCGAGTCGCGCGATGCCTTCATCCGGGCGGTTTCCGAGCGCCTGAAGTCCGAACTGCGCGAGACGGACACCCTCGCCCGGGTCGGCGAGTACGAGTTCGTGCTGTTGATCGAGGGCATCGACGGCCCGCGCAGCGCCAGTGTCACGGCGAACCATCTGTTGAAGGCGATGGAGCGACCCGTGCGGGTCGGCGAGTCCGATCTCTACCCGGCAGCCTGCATCGGCATCGGTCTCTACCCAATGGATGGCCACAACATGAGCTCGCTGCTGGCGGCGGCCGATGCGGCGATGCTCCAGGCCAGGACGCGGGGGCGCCACGCCTACAGCTTCTATTCGGCCGAAATGACTGCCTATGCCAACGAGCGCAACATCCTCGAGAAGCGCCTGCGGGTCGCGTTGGCCAACAACGCTCTGGGCCTGGTCTTCCAGCCCTTGTTCGATGCCAGCGGCGAGCGCCTGGTGGCAGCCGAGGCGCTGGTGCGGTGGGAGGATGCCGAATTGGGCGTGGTGGCGCCCGAGCGCTTTGTGCCCCTTGCCGAAGATGTCGGCCTAATCCATGCCCTCGGCGAATGGGTCATGCGCGGTGCATTTGCCGCCTACATGGCCTGGGTGGAACAAGCGGTGGCGCCCCCCGTGCTCTCGCTGAACGTTTCGGCCCGGCAACTCGAGCGCGCGGACTTCGTCGCCAGCGTCGAAGCACTGCTCAACGAGACCGGCATGGACCCCAGGCGGCTCGAGTTCGAGTTCCGCGAGTCGGTACTGCTCGACGTGGCCTATGTGGTGTCGTCGCTGGAGGCCGTCAGTGCGCTCGGTATCGGGTTGTCGATCGATGGCTTCGGTACCGGCTTCTCGCCGCTCTCCAACCTCCAGTCGCTGCCGGTCTCGAAGCTCAACATCGACCGCAGCTTCGTGCGCATGATCGGCGACGATCATGAAAACGAGACCCTGATTCGTGCGATCGTCCGGGTCGCCCAGACCCTGGGCCTGAAGGTCGTCGCAGAAGGCGTCGAGACCGAGAATCAGGCCGGCTTTCTGCGGCAGGAAGGCTGCGACCACTTCCAGGGCTATCTGCTCGGCCGCGCCGTGCCCGCCGAAGATTTCGCCCGCTATTTCGGGCGGCGCTGAGGCGGCGTTGCAGGCGCCCGGCGCGGCATCGATGGGCGGTGCCTGACCTGCCGGGGCCGCTGATCGGGATCGGCGGTAGCGGTGGGCGCCTTCGCGTGCTGACAGAAGGCTTGTACTGGCCGCGCAACGGCTTATACTTACTGACTGGTCAGTAAGTATCGAATCGAGCACATGCAAGAAGGCAAGCCGAAGCCGCGCACCCGACGTCGCAAGGCGGCGCGCCCATCGGAACTCACCGCCGCCGCGCTGGGCCTGTTCGTCGAGAAAGGCTACGCGGCCACGCGGCTCGACGAGGTCGCGGCGCGGGCGGGGGTCTCGAAGGGTACCTTGTACCTGTATTTCGACAGCAAGGAAGCCCTCTTCAAGGCGGTCATCACGATGGGCATCGGACCGGTGATGGAACGGGGCGAGGCCTTGTTCGCGGAACTCCGGCACGATCCAGTGGCCTTGCTGCGGGCGCTCCTCGGCGGTTGGTGGGAGATGGTGGGAGCCACCGAGCTGGCCGGAATTCCGAAGCTGATGATCGCCGAGGCCAGAAACTTTCCGGATCTGGCCCGATTCTATTATGACGAAGTGATTTCCCGCGGGCGGGCGCTGGTGGCCGGTGCACTCGAACTCGGGATCGAGCGCGGGCTGTTGCGGCCGGTGGACGTACCTTCCACGGTGCAGGTGCTGATGGCACCGCTGCTGATGTTGAGTGTCTGGCGGACCAGCTTTGCCGTGTGCGACGCCGAGGCTTGTCGGCCGGAGAACTACCTGCCGACCTATTTCGACCTGGTCCTCAATGGTCTGCTGACGAGACCGGATGGTGGAGAAGCATGATGAAGTTCGATCTTCCTGGCGCGCTCGTGGCAATTCTCGGGGCTGTCCTGCTCGGTGCATGCGACGCGCCGCCACCGCCCACCTCGGCCCCGCTGTCGGTGCTGGTGCGCGAGGTCGGCCGGGATGGCGCGGTGCCCCTGACCATCTACACCGGCGAAGTGCGGGCGCGGCACGAAACGGATCTGTCCTTTCGTGTCGGCGGTAAACTGGTCGAGCGCCTGGTCGATGCCGGTGACCGGGTACGGCCGGGGCAACTGCTGGCGCGACTCGATCCGCAGGATCTCCGACTTTCCGCCGAGGCTGCCCGCGACCAGCTCGCCGCCGCCGAGGCCGAGCTGAGCCTGGCCCGGGCCGAACTGGAGCGCGCGCGGCAATTGCTTGCGCAGAAATTCATCAGCGAATCGGTGCTCGACAGCCGTCAGACCGCGGTGGACGCCGCCGAAGCGCGCGTCCGGCAGGCCCGCGCCCAGTCGGAGCTTTCCTCCAATCAGGCCGCGTACTCGACCTTGCGGGCCGAGCATCCGGCGGTCGTGCTGGCGGTGCTGGCCGATCGCGGTGAGGTCGTCGGTGCCGGTCAGCCGGTGCTGCGGACCGCCCGCGAAGCCGAGCGCGAGGTACTGATCCACGTGCCCGAGGGGCGGATCGGGAGCATCTCGCCCGGTCTTGCCGCCGAAGTCCGGCCGCTGGCCGACTCTTCCCGGGGCTATCGCGGTACGGTGCGAGAGATTGCCGCCGCCGCCGACGCCGCGACGCGGACCTTTGCCGTGCGCCTGAGCGTCGAATCGGCGGACGAAATGCTGCCGCTGGGCGCCTCGGCCGTCGCCGGGTTCGCGGATGAGCAGACCCGCGGCACGCTCTTGCCTTTGCCGGCGGTGGTGCAGCGCGACGGCAAGACGGTGGTGTGGTCGGTGGACGTCGATGGCCGGGTCAACCCCAGCGAAGTGCGGCTACTGGCCTTGCGCGAGGATGGCGCGCTGGTCGGAGAGGGTCTCGCGCCAGGCATGAAGGTGGTGGTGGCCGGCACTCACCGGCTCACCCCGGGCCAAACCGTGCGCGCCGTTCCCGAACACGCTCCGGTGCAACTGGATGCCGGTCGATGAACGCGCCCCGCATCGATGCGAGGGCGGCGACATGAGCCGCTTCAATCTGTCCGACTGGGGGCTGAGACACCAGCGCCTCGTGCTCTACCTCATGGTCGTGCTGACCGCGATCGGCATGTCCTCCTACGGCAAGCTCGGGCAATCGGAGGATCCGCCCTTCACCTTCAAGGTCATGGTGGTGCGGGCCGAGTGGCCGGGGGCATCGGCTCGGGAGGTCGAGCTGCAGGTGACCGACAAGATCGAGCGCAAGCTGCAGGAAGTGGCGCAGACCGACGTCATCCGCTCCTACTCCCGGCCAGGCGAGGCGATGGTGTTCTTCGCGGTCAAGGACGCCACCGCGCCTTCGGAGATTCCGGGGATTTGGTATCAGGTGCGCAAGAAAATCGGAGACATCCGTCGCACCTTGCCGCAGGGGGTGGTCGGGCCCAGCTTCAACGACGAGTTCGGCGACACCTTCGGCAATATCTTCGCCCTGCTCGGAGAGGGCCTCGACTACGCGGAACTGAAGCGCTTCGCCGAGGCCATCCGCAATGAATTGCTGCGGGTGCCGGATGTCGCCAAAGTGGAGTTTTTCGGCGAGCAGCCGCAGCGGGTGTTCATCGAACTGTCGGCGGCCCGGCTGGCGACCCTCGGTATTCGCGCGGTGGACATCATCGCCGCGATCAACGAGCAGAACGCCAAGGCCGGCGCCGGCTTCTTCGAAACCACGTCCGAGCGAATCTTTCTGCGGCCGGACGGCGAATATCACAGCCTGGACGCGATCCGTGGCACCGTCCTGCGGGTGGCCGAGCGCAGCCTGAGACTCGGGGACATCGCCGAGGTCTCGCGCGGGTTTGCCGATCCGCCGCGGGACAGCCTGCGTTTCGAAGGACGCCAGGCCCTCGGGATCGGCGTGTCGATGCGCGATGGCGGCGACATCATCTCGCTCGGACGCCACCTCGACGAAGCGACTGCGCGCATCCAGCAGCAGTTGCCCGCGGGCATCGAGCTGGCTCGCGTGGCCGACCAGCCACGGGCGGTGCAGCGCTCGATCAACGAGTTCGTGCGGGCGCTGACCGAAGCGGTCGTCATCGTGCTGGCGGTCAGTCTGCTGTCCTTGGGGCTGCGCACCGGCATCGTCGTCGCGATCTCGATCCCGGTGGTGCTGGCGGTCACTTTCCTGTTCATGCATCTGTTCGGCATCGGTCTGCACAAGATCTCGCTGGGCGCTTTGATTCTCGCCCTCGGGCTGCTGGTCGACGACGCCATCATCGCGGTCGAGATGATGGCGACCAAGATGGAGCAGGGCCTGGAGCGCGCCAAGGCGGCTGGCTTCGCCTACACGTCGACGGCAATGCCGATGCTGTCCGGCACGCTGGTCACCGCAGCCGGCTTCCTGCCGATTGCGACTGCGGCGTCGAGCACCGGTGAATACACCCGATCCTTGTTCCAGGTGACCGTGATCGCGTTGCTGGTGTCGTGGGTCGCCGCGGTGTTGTTCGTGCCCTACCTCGGTTTCCACCTGCTGCCGGATTTCGCCGCGCGCAAGGCCGGCAACGGTTGGCGCGCGCGCTTGCTCGGCCGCTTCGGCGGCAGCGGCGATGCTGCCGCCGGGCCGCCTGCGCATGGGGCCGGGCAGTACGACTCGCGCTTCTACCGGGCGTTTCGCGCGGTCGTGAATGGCTGTGTGCGCTTTCGCTGGGTGGTGATCCTCGCCACCGTGCTGGTCTTCGTCGGCGCGATCTACGCGTTTCGCTTCGTGCCACAGCAGTTCTTCCCGGATTCCACCCGCCCCGAACTGCTGGTCGACCTGCGCCTTGCCGAGGGCGCATCGCGGCGGGCGACCCTGGCCGCAGTCGAGGAACTGGAGGCGGTGCTGGCCGAGGCGCCGGGGATCGAGAACTTCGTTGCCTACGTCGCCTCCGGCAGCCCGCGCTTCTATCTGCCCCTCGATCAGCAACTGCCCCAGACCAGCTTCGCCCAGTTCGTGATCCTGGCCGAGGGGCCCGAGCAGCGGGAAGCTCTGCGAAGTCGCCTGATCGATCGCTATGCACGCCACCCGGGCGGAGTCACGGCTGCGATCAACCGGCTCGAGAACGGGCCGCCGGTGGGATTCCCGGTGCAGTATCGGGTCAGCGGTGCCGATTTCGATACTTTGCGCGAGGTCGCCGGCCGGATTGCCGAGGTGATGCGCGGCAATGCCGAACTGTCGAATGTGCAGACCGACTGGGCGACGCCGTCGAAGATCTTGCGGATCCGCATCGACCAGGATCGTGCCCGTCTGGTGGGCTTGTCGAGCGAGGACATCGCTCGCATCCTCGATGCTGCCCTGGACGGCGTCACCGTGACCCAGTTCCGGGAAGGCACGGAAACCATCGATGTGGTGCTGCGGGGTTCGGCGTTCGAACGCGGGCGCCCCTCCAACCTTGCGGATCTGTCGATTCCGGGACCCAATGGCCGCATCGTGCCGCTGGCCCAGGTCGCGAGCGTCGAGCCTGGTTTCGAAGAAGGCGTGATCTGGCGGCGCAATCGCATCCCGACGGTCACCGTCCGAGCCAACCTCTACGGCGGCGTTCAGCCGGCGGTGGTGGTCGCGCAGCTTGCGCCACAGATCGACGAGATCCGGGCGGGACTGCCGCTCGGCTACCGTGTCGAGACGGGGGGGGCGGTGGAGGAGTCGGCCAAGGGCGGTGGGTCGGTGGCGGCCGGCGTGCCCTTGCTGCTGATCGTCGTGCTGACCGTGCTGATGCTGCAACTGCAGAACTTCTCGCTGGTCGCGATGGTGTTGCTGACGGCACCACTGGGGTTGATCGGCATCACCGCCGCCCTGCTCCTGTTCGGCAAGCCCTTCGGTTTCGTTGCAATGATCGGATCGATTGCCCTGTCGGGCATGATCATGCGCAACAGCGTGATCCTGGTGGACCAGATCCAGCAGGATCTCGAAGCGGGGCTGTCGCGCTGGGACGCCATCGTCGAGGCCACGGTGCGCCGGTTTCGGCCGATAATGTTGACCGCCGCCGCGGCGATTCTGGCGATGATCCCATTGACCCGAAGTGCGTTCTTCGGGCCGATGGCGGTGGCGATCATGGGCGGGCTGGCGATCGCCACGGTGCTGACCCTGATCTTCCTGCCCTCGTTGTATGCGGCGTGGTATCGCGTGCGCCGACCGTCCGGCCAGCGCACTACGGCGTAGTGCGCGTGTGAGCGACTTCTTCGCCGTCGTCGATTTTTCCTTGTCGGTCACCGGGCCGATCTTCGTCGTGCTGGCGCTGGGCTACTGGCTGATGCGGCGACGCATGATCGACGACGCCTTCGTCAACGCCGGCTCGCGCTTGGTCTTCAATATCGCCCTGCCGGCCCTGTTGTTCATCAGCATCGCCAAGACCCGCTTCCACGATGCGGCCAACCTGGCGTTGATCGCCTTCGGCGTCGGCGTCACCGTGATCGTTTGGCTGATGCTCGAGGCGATCGCCGCGCGGTTGGTGTCCGAGCCGCGCGACCGCGGTGTGGTGGTGCAGGGCGGCTTTCGCTCGAACATGGGCATCGTCGGCCTGGCCTACTGCGTAAACGCCTACGGTGACGACGGCCTCGTCGCGGCGTCGTTGTATCTGGCGCTGGTCACCATCGTCTTCAACGTGATCGCAGTGATCACCCTGGGGCGATCGCTCGACCGCAGCCAGGGCGTCGGCGCGATGGCCCGCGGCATCGCCACCAATCCGCTGATCATCGCCATCGTGCTGGCCTTGCCGGTCTCCTGGTTGGCGCTGGATGTGCCGGGTTGGGTGCTGCAGTCCGGGCAGTATTTCGCCAACCTGACATTGCCGCTGGCGCTATTGTGCACCGGTGCGGCGCTCGATTTCCGACAGCTGCGCCGCGAGGTCGGCAGTACGATGCTGGCCGGCACGGCCAAGCTGGTGGCCGTTCCGCTCGTCTTCGTGCTCGGTGGCCTGGCCTGGGGCTTCCGTGGGGTCGACCTCGGTGTGCTGCTGCTGATGTCGTCGGCGCCGACCGCCGCCGCCAGCTACGTGATGGTGCGGGCAATGGGCGGCAATGCGACGCTGGCGGCCAACATCATAGCGCTGACCACCGTCGGCTCGATCCTGACCACCAGCGTCGGCGTCATGGTGTTGCGCGGACTGTCTCTGATGTAGCCGACATTCGTCGCACGCCGGGCTTCGGTGGCGGCCGCGGGGGTAGAATCCGAGCCCATGAATTCGCCCATCGATCCCCGCTTCGTCCATCTCCGTCTGCACACCGAATACTCCGTTTCCGACGGCATCGCGATGATCGGCCAGGCCCTGTCCGCGGCGCTCGCCGACCGCATGCCGGCGCTCGGCATCTCCGATCTCGGCAATTTGTTCGGCATGGTCAAGTTCTACAAAGGGGCGCGCGGCAAGGGGCTCAAGCCGATCGTCGGTTGCGATGTCTGGCTGGGCAGCGATGCCGATCGCGACAGATCCGCCCGGGTGCTGCTGATCTGTCGTGACCGCAGGGGCTATGGGCAACTCTGCGAACTGCTCACTCGCGCGTATCGGGAGAACAAGGTGCGTGGCCGCGCCGAGATCCGCCGCGAGTGGCTGGTGCCCGACAAGGTCAGTGGGCTGATCTGCCTGTCCGGCGCGATGGACGGGGACGTCGGCGAGGCGCTGGCGCGAGGCAACCGGGCCCTGGCCCACAAACTGGCGGCGGACTGGGCGCGGGACTTTCCGGACGCCTACTACGTCGAACTGCAGCGGGCCGGCCATGCCGGCACCGAGGCCTACGTACGCGATGCGGTGTTGCTCGCCGACGAACTGGGACTTCCGGTGGTGGCGACCCACCCGATCCAGTTCGCCCGGCGGGAGGATTTCAAGGCCCACGAGGCGCGGGTGTGCATTGCCCAGGGTTATGTGCTCGCCGACCGGCGCCGCCCAAGGCTGTTTACCGAAGAGCAGTACTTCAAGAGCCAGGACGAGATGTGCGCACTGTTCGAGGACCTGCCGGAGGCCCTCGAAAATGCGGTCGAGATTGCCCGCCGCTGCTCGCTCGAGGTTCAGCTCGGCAAGAACTTCCTGCCGCAGTTCCCTACTCCAGAAGGCATGAGTCTCGACGATTTCCTGGTGGCCGAGGCCAAGGCCGGATTGGCGGTGCGCCTGCAGGAACTCTATCCCAACGAGGTCGAGCGCGAGGAGGAGCGACCACGCTACGAGGCGCGCCTCGAGATCGAGACCGACACGATCGTGCAGATGGGCTTCCCGGGCTACTTCCTGATCGTCGCCGACTTCATCAACTGGGCCAAGGAGAACGGTGTGCCGGTGGGGCCTGGCCGCGGTTCCGGCGCCGGATCGCTGGTGGCCTACAGCCTGCGCATCACCGACCTCGATCCACTCGAGTACGCGCTGCTGTTCGAGCGCTTTCTGAACCCGGAGCGAGTGTCGATGCCCGACTTCGACATCGACTTCTGTCAGGACAATCGATACAAGGTCATCGAGTACGTGCGCAGTCGCTATGGCGCAGACGCGGTGTCCCAGATCGCGACCTTCGGAACGATGGCATCGAAGGCGGTGGTGCGCGATGTCGGGCGGGTACTGGATCTGCCCTACGGGCTGTGCGATCGCTTGTCGAAGTTGATTCCGGTGGTCCAGAACAAGCCGCTCGGCCTGCTCGAGGCGCGCGAACAGGAACCCCAGATCTCGGAGATGATGAACGACCCGGGCGACGGCGAGTCGGTAACCGAGCTGTGGGAGTTGGCACTGCCGCTCGAGGGCCTGACCCGCGGCGTCGGCATGCATGCCGGCGGTGTGCTGATCGCGCCGGGCAAGCTGACCGACTTCTGCCCGCTCTACATCGCCGACGGCGACGACGCGATGCCGGTTTCCCAGTACGACAAGGACGACGTAGAGGCGGTCGGCCTGGTCAAATTCGACTTCCTCGGCCTGCGCAACCTGACCATCATCGAGCTGGCCCTCAAGTACGTCGAGCAGCGCACCGGTGCGCGGCCCGACCTGATGGCCCTCGGCTTCGAGGACCCCGCCGCCTACCAGGTGCTGAAGGACGCCAACACCACGGCGATCTTCCAGGTCGAATCGGA
>JAGRFZ010000073.1 GCA_020445785.1 Rhodocyclaceae bacterium | reverse complement strand
TCGCAGAAGCGCACGAAGCGGGCCGCCTTGATCGAACTCTTGATATCGAGGCAACCGGCCAGCACCAACGGCTGGTTGGCGACGATACCGACGGTCGAGCCTTCCATGCGGGCGAGGCCGATGACGATATTCTTGGCGTAGTCGGGCTGCAGCTCGAAGAAGTCGTGATCATCGACCATCTTGATGATCAGTTCCTTCATGTCGTAGGAGGCGTTGGGGTTGTCGGGTACCAGCGTGTCGAGCGACATTTCGATCCGGTCGGCCGGGTCCATGCACGGCACCGTAGGCGGTTTGTCGCGGTTGTTGCCGGGCAGGAAGCTGATCAGCCGGCGGGTCATCATCAGCGCTTCGACGTCGTTCTCGAAGGCCAGGTCGGCGACACCGGACTTGGTATTGTGGGTCACCGCGCCACCGAGCTGCTCGGCCGTGACTTCCTCGTGGGTGACCGTCTTCACCACTTCCGGGCCGGTCACGAACATGTACGAGGAATCCTTCACCATGAAGATGAAGTCGGTCATGGCCGGACTATAGACGGCGCCACCGGCGCACGGCCCCATGATCAGCGAGATCTGCGGCACCACGCCGGAGGCCATGACGTTGCGCTGAAAGACGTCGGCATAGCCGCCCAGCGAGGCCACGCCTTCCTGGATGCGCGCGCCGCCGGAATCATTGAGGCCGATCACCGGCGCGCCCGCCTTCATGGCGTGATCCATCACCTTGCAGATCTTCTCGGCGTGGGTTTCCGACAAGGAACCGCCGAACACCGTGAAATCCTGCGAGAAGACGAAGATCAGACGGCCATTGACGGTGCCGTAGCCGATCACCACGCCGTCACCCGGCACGTGCTCTTCCTGCATGCCGAAGTCGGTGCAGCGGTGCTCCTTGAACATGTCCCACTCTTCGAAGCTGCCGTCGTCGAGCAGCAGTTCGATGCGCTCGCGGGCCGTGAGCTTGCCTTTCGCGTGTTGCGAGTCGATGCGCTTCTGGCCACCGCCGAGGCGGGCCTTTTCGCGCTTCTCCTCGAGGCGGCGAATGATGTCTTGCATGGATCGTCCCTTTTCTGTCGCTCTAAATCGTCACTGGAAGCGCGTGGCTCCCCGACCTCAGTTCAGCATGCCGAGCAGTCGCCAGGCGGCCGCCGAGGGCGTCGTCGCCCCCGCCTCGACCGCCTCACGCAACCCGGGAAGCTGCCGTTTCACTTCTGGATGGCTGCGAAACCGTGCCCGCAGACCACTGTCGATCATCTCCCACATCCAGGCCAACGCCTGGTGGCGGCGCTTGGCCGCGAACTCACCGCTCGCCTGCATGGCCTTGCGATAGGCTTCGACCTGCTGCCAGAACTCGGCGACGCCGTCCTTGTGCAGCGCAGACAGGGTCAGCACGGGCACCGTCCAATGGACGCTGGCCGGACGCAGCAGGTGCAGCGCGCTCTTCAACTGGGCCTTCGCCAACTGCGCCGCGCGGACGTCGATGTCGGCCTTGTTCACCACGATCATGTCCGCGATCTCCATGATCCCCTTCTTGATCGCCTGCAGATCGTCGCCGGCATTCGGCAGCTGCAGCAGGCAGAACATGTCGGTCATGCCGGCAACCGCGGTCTCCGATTGGCCGACGCCGACGGTCTCGACGATGATGACGTCGAAGCCGTAGGCCTCGCACACCAGCATCGCCTCGCGGGTCTTCTCGGCGACGCCGCCGAGGCTGCCCGCCGACGGACTCGGCCGGATGAACGCCGACGTCGACTGCGACAGTTGCTCCATGCGCGTCTTGTCGCCCAGGATCGAGCCACCGGTGAGGCTCGAACTGGGGTCCACCGCGAGCACGGCCACCTTCATGCCCTGGGCGATCAAATGCAGGCCGAGGGCTTCGATGAAGGTGGACTTGCCGACCCCCGGCACGCCCGAGATCCCCAGGCGCATGGCCCGCCCGGAATGGGGCAGCAGCGCCTCGAGCACCGCCTTGGCCCGCTGCTTGTGATCGTCTCGCTGGGATTCGATCAGCGTGATGGTCTTGGCCAGGGCGCGCAGGCGACCGGCCAGCACGCCCTCGACGAGGGTCTGGTCTTCGGCAGCGAGCGGGGTATGCAGTGCGTTCATCGCGAATCGGGTCGACACGGGCGCGCGGTGGGCGCGCCCGTCGGGATTGTCGGTGTCAGGCGGCGCGCGCCAACCGGATCTGCTTGAGCACCTCTCGGGCCGAGGTCTGGATCGGCGTGCCGGGACCGAAGATACCCTTGGCACCGGCCGCGTAGAGGGCATCGTAGTCCTGCGCCGGAATCACGCCGCCGACGAAGACGATGATGTCGTCCGCGCCCATCGCCTTGAGGTGCTTGACGATCTCCGGCACCAAGGTCTTGTGGCCGGCGGCGAGGCTGGAGCAGCCGACCGCATGCACGTCGTTCTCGACGGCGTGGCGGGCCGCCTCTTCCGGCGTCTGGAAGAGCGGGCCGACGTCGATATCGAAGCCGAGGTCGGCGAAGGCGGACGCCACCACCTTGGCCCCACGGTCGTGGCCGTCCTGGCCCAGCTTGGCGATCATCACGCGCGGGCGCCGGCCCTCATCGTCGACGAATGCCTCGATCTCGCCCTTCAGGGCCTTCCAGTCGTCCTGTTCTTCGACCACGGCGGCATATACTCCGGATACGGCCTGCGGGTTGGCCCGGAAACGGCCCCAGATCTTCTCCAGCGCGTCGGACACCTCGCCGACGGTGGCACGCAGGCGGATCGCCTTGACCGCCAGATCGAGCAGGTTGCCGCCCTTGCCTTCGGCACAGGCGGTGAGCGCGCCCAGAGCCTGTTCGACCGCGGCGGCGTCCCGGCTCGCGCGGATGTTCTTGAGCCGCGTCACCTGCGCCTCGCGCACCTTGTGGTTGTCGATGTCGAGGATCTCGATCGGATCCTCCTTGGCCAGCTTGTATTTGTTGACGCCGACGATGACGTCCTTGCCGGAATCGATGCGCGCCTGCTTGTCGGCCGCGCATTCCTCGACCTTCATCTTGGCCCAGCCCGACTCGACGGCCTTGGTCATGCCGCCCATGGCCTCGATCTCTTCGATGATGGCCCAGGCCTTGTCCGCCATGTCCTGGGTCAGCTTCTCCATCATGTAGGAACCGGCCCAGGGGTCGACGACAGAACAGATGTGGGTCTCTTCCTGGATGATGATCTGGGTGTTGCGGGCAATCCGCGCGGAGAATTCGGTCGGCAGGGCGATCGCCTCGTCGAGCGCGTTGGTGTGCAGCGACTGGGTACCGCCGAAGACCGCGGCCATCGCCTCGATCGTGGTACGAACCACGTTGTTGTACGGGTCCTGCTCGGTCAGCGACCAACCCGAAGTCTGGCTGTGGGTGCGCAGCATCATCGACTTCGGATTTTTCGGCTCGAACTGTTTCATGATCCGCCACCACAGCAGTCGTGCGGCGCGCATCTTGGCGATCTCGAGATAGAAGTTCATGCCCACTGCCCAGAAGAAGGACAGTCGGCCGGCGAAGGTGTCCACATCCATGCCGGCGGCGATGCCGGTGCGCACGTACTCGAGCCCGTCGGCCAGGGTGAAGGCCAGCTCGATCGCCTGGTTCGCACCGGCCTCCTGGATGTGATAGCCGGAGAT
>JAGRFZ010000072.1 GCA_020445785.1 Rhodocyclaceae bacterium | reverse complement strand
GTCGATGAGACCGGCACCGAAGTGCCCTGGGGCCAGGGCGGTATCCTGGTGGTCAAGCGTCCGTGGCCGTCGATGATCCGCGACGTCTGGGGTGATCCGGGGGGCGTCAAGAGCTCCTACTATCCGGACGACTTCAAGGGCAAGCTGTATCTCGCCGGCGACGGCGCGATCCGCGACGCCAAGACCGGCTACTTCACGATCACCGGCCGGATCGACGACGTCCTGAACGTCTCGGGTCACCGCATGGGCACGATGGAGATCGAGTCCTCGCTGGTCGCCCACGAGCTGGTGGCCGAGGCCGCGGTGGTCGGTCGTCCCGACGACCTCACCGGTGAGGCCATCGTCGCCTTCGTGGTGCTGAAGCGTCCGCGTCCGACCGGTGACGAGGCGGCGGCGATCATCAAGGACTTGGCCACTTGGGTGGGCCGAGACATCGGACCGATCGCCAAGCCGAAAGACATCCGCTTCGGTGAGAACCTGCCGAAGACCCGCTCGGGCAAGATCATGCGTCGCCTGCTGCGTCAGCTCGCCAAGGGCGAGGAGATCACCCAGGACACCTCGACGCTGGAGAACCCGGCGATCCTGGATCAGCTCAAGGGCTGAGCGGGGCTGGCGGCCGGCCCCCGGTCGGCCGCCGCGCTGTCTGCAAGAACAATTGGAGTGCCGGCACCTCGTGATGTCGGCAACGGGAGGGGGAAGAAGGCGCGACTTGCTCGCGCCTTTTTTCCGTCTACCGGTCGGCTTCGCGAATCACCGGATATGGCGTGGGCGAAGGTGGCGGACCGCGCCGCGAGCCGGGAACCGGATCGCCCGTCGGGTGCTTCCGCGGCTCACCGATGCCACGGGCCGCGCGGCGCGCCTTCGCGTTCCGGCACCTGGAAAGCAGGCCGCCGCTGCCCGGCGGGCATGCCGGCAGGCGTGCTCAGCGCAGGCGGCCGGCAGCCGCCGACAGTTCTTTTTCGATCTCGCTCGCGGGCAGGTAGCCGCCGACCCGGTTGCCGTCGGCGAAGAACAGCGTCGGCGTGCCGTTGACCCGCAGACGGTGGGCGAACTCGGCGTTCTGCTGGATCGCGTCACTGTCGCAGGTGGCGCCGGCCGGTGTCTGGTTGCGCAGCATCCAGTCGTTCCAGCTGGCCACCTTGTCGTCGGCGCACCAGATATTGCGCGCCTTGTCGCCGGAATCGGCCGACAGGATCGGGATCATGAAGGTATAGACGGTGACGTTGTCGACCTTCTGCAGTTCCTTGGCCAGTCGTTTGCAGTAGCCGCAGTTCGGATCCTCGAAGGTGGCCATCACTCGGCTGCCGTCGCCCTTGACCTGCTTGATCGCGCGGTCGAGGGGCAGGCTCGCGAAATCGATGCGCGACAATTCGTTCAGTCGCGCCTGGGTGATATTGCGGCGCGACTTCGTGTCGATGATCTGGCCGTCGACGATGAAGCCGATCGCCTCGTCGGTGTAGACCAGTTCGCCGGACTTCAGCACCACCTCGTACAAGCCGCCGTAGCCGACCGCCTGCACCGAGGCCACGGCGTCCACACCGAGGAAGGCGTTGACGCCCTTCTCGATCGACGCCTCGTCGGCCTGGGCGATGCCGCTGGCGGCCACGAGCATGGGCAGCAGCGCCCGGCGAAAATTTCTGATCATCGATTTCTCCATCGTGTGAGGGGTGGCCGGAGCCGGGAAAGGGGTCGTCCGGCCGTCCCGAGTTTCCGGCTCGATCCATGCGCGGGCCGGGCCGGCCTGGGCCCGGCCACGAGGGCGCTCAAAAGTGACCGCTGACCGCATAGCGGACAAGCATATTGCGTACGACCGGTACCGCGTTGGTAAGGTTCAGGCCGAAGTTCCGGAGTCGTGCGACGAGCGGATGGCCCGGCCGGAACAGCCGGTTGAGGCCATCCGTGGTGGTCTGCAACAGCAGCGTTTCCTCGGCGCGGGCACGGGCATAGCTGCGCAGGATCGACGCCTCGCCCGGATCACGCCAGCCCGCCAGCCCGTTCAGCCGGGCGGCCAGGGCGCGGCTGTCCTGGAAGCCGAGATTGATGCCGTGGCCGGACAACGGGTGGATGGCATGGGCGGCGTCGCCGACCAGGGCCACCCGATCGGCATAGGGGCGTTCGACGCGCATCAGCCGCAGCGGGAAGGCGGCAGCCGGGGTGATGGGCGTGAGCGCACCGAGGGCATTGCCGCCGGCCTCGGCGACGCGGGCACTCAGCGCTTCCGGCGACAGGCCGACGAGCGCGTCGGCGAGCTCGTCCGGGGCCGACCACACCATCGAAAAGCGGTTGCCCGGCAAGGGCAGCCAAGCCAGGATGCCATCGGCCCGGAACCACTGCAGCGCGCGGCCTTGGTGGGGCAGGGCGCACGAAAAATTGGCGACCACCCCTTTCTCTCCGTAGGGGCTGACGCGTGCCGGGATGCCGCTTTGCTGCCGTACCCATGAGGCCGCACCGTCGGCGCCGACCACCAGCCGGCTGCGCAGCCGGCGGCCGTCTTCGAGTTGCAGGCTGGCGCCGTCGGCGTCGCATTCGAGGGTGGCCGGTCGTGCCGGACACAGCAGCGTCACCCCGTGTTGGCGCTTGACGGTCTCCCACAATTCGCGCTGCAACTGGCCGGATTCGACGATCCAGGCCAGCGCGTCGAGCCCGCAGTCGTAGGCCGAGAAATCGAGCCGGCCGTTGCGGTCGCCGAAGATCCTCATGTCGTAGACAGGCGCAATGCGCTCGTGATCCAGGTGCCGCCAGACACCGATCTCGTCGAGGAAGGCGACGCTGGCCGGACTGATCGCATACACCCGAACATCCCATCCTGCCGGCTGACGCGGCGCGGCGCCGTCGATCAGGCCGATCTTCAGCGAACTGGTGCGCAGCGCGGCGGCCAGACTGGCGCCGGCAAGGCCGGCACCGACGATCAGCACATCGAAGTCCATGCGACAAACACCCCAGGCTCGGTCAGGCTGCTGGATTGTGCCCCAGCCGCCACCCTGGCGCCAAACCGCGGTTGTGGGTCGGCTGCCATGCGGGTAGAGTCGCGCCGCGCAGCCCCACTTCGGGCGCGCCGGATGCCATGGAAGAAATGCTCACCACCGCCTTCTGGGCCTCGGTCGCCCAGATCATCGCCATCGACATCCTACTCGGTGGCGACAACGCCGTCGTCATCGCGCTGGCCTGCCGCCGGCTACCCGAGCGGCAACGGGCGCGGGGTGTCTTCTGGGGTGTGGTCGGCGCCATCGGCCTGCGCATCGGATTGATCTTCTTCGCCCTGCATCTGCTCGAGCTGCCCTGGCTCAAGGTGGTCGGCGCGGCGCTGCTGGCGTGGATCGGGGTCAAGCTGATGTTGCCGGAGCACGACGACGGTGGCCATGGCGCGATCGAAGGCAGCACCTCGCTGCTCGGGGCGGTGCGCACCGTCGTGCTGGCCGACGCGGTGATGAGTGTGGACAACGTATTGGCGGTGGCCGGCGCCGCCCACGGCGACATGAACCTGGTGGTCTTCGGCATCCTGGTGTCGATTCCGATCATCGTCTGGGGCAGCCGTCTGGTGCTGGCGTTGATGGATCGCTTCCCGTTCGTCATCACCCTCGGCGGCGCCTTGCTGGGCTGGATCGCCGGCGGCATGTTGGTCAGCGATATCGCGACGGTGCGCTGGTCCGACGCCCACATACCCCATGCCCATTTCACCGCCGGCGCCACCGGTGCGCTGATCGTCGTGGTATTCGGCCGCTGGTCGGCTGCGCGCCAGGCGGTGGCCGCGCGCCGCGTGCGGGAGATTCCCCTGGAGTGAGCCGATGAATGCCGATCCCGAATCCATGAAGATCCTGGTTGCGGTCGAGGGTCGTGGCGGCGGTACGCCCGCGGCGCAGGAGGTGCTCCGCCTGCTGCGTGCCGGTCTCGTCGCCGACGTGCACCTGCTCAATGTCCAACCGGCGATCGAGTCGGGCCATTCGCGGATGTTCGTCAGCGACGAGGAGGTCGAGGCCTGGTATCGCGAGGAGGGCCTGGCCGCGCTCGCCGACAGCCGCCGCCTGTTCGACGACGCGGGCATTGCGTGCCAGCCCCACGTGGCGGTCGGCCATGCCGCCGAGACCATCCGCCGCTTCGCCGAGGCGCATGCATTCGACCTGCTGGTGATCGGCGCCGGCGCCAGCGCGCTGACCACGCTGATTCCCGGTGCGGTTGCCGGCCCCCTGCTCAAGCACGCCGAGCTGCCGGTGCTGGTCGCTCGGTGAGGCGCTGGCGAAGCACCACTCGGCCTGCTATAGTGCACCGCGTCATCGGGGAGTAGCCACTTCCGGCAGCGGGCCGGAAGGCCCACGTCAACACACTTGCCGTCCGGCATGGCGTGGGCAGCGTGCGACCATCGCACGCCCGGCAAGACCTTTGACCACGCCGCCGTCTCCGGGCCGGAGCGGGCGGGTGGTCAACGGTTGTCCGCTCCGGCCCTGGAAATCCCCATGGAAGTCTTCCTGATCTCCACCGGCATCGTCGCCTTGGCCGAAATCGGCGACAAGACCCAGCTCCTGTCCTTCTTCCTCGCCGCCCGCTTCAAGCGCCCCTGGCCGATCGTGCTCGGCATCCTGGTGGCGACCCTGGCCAACCACGCCTTTGCCGGCGCCGTCGGCGCGTGGATCGCCGATCTGCTCGGCCCGGACCTGCTGCGCTGGGTGCTGGGCCTGTCCTTCATCGCGATGGCGGTGTGGATGCTGATCCCCGACAAGCTCGACGACGATACCGCCACCGCCTCGCGCTTCGGCGTCTTCGGCACCACCTTGATCGCCTTCTTCCTCGCCGAGATGGGCGACAAGACCCAGGTCGCGACGGTGGCCCTGGCCGCCCGGTACGACAGCCTGGTGGCGGTGGTCACCGGCACGACGCTGGGCATGATGATCGCCAACGTGCCGGCGGTGATCGTCGGCGAGAAACTCGCCCACCGCATGCCCGTGCGGCTGGTGCATGGCATCGTGGCGGCGGTGTTTGCGGTGCTGGGGGTGCTGGCGATCGTGGCGGGGCATGGCATTGGCGGCTGAGTGGCGCGTGCAGGGCTTGGCCGACTTCCATGCTAATCGGGTAGAGTGCGCCGTCATTGCCTCCGCCGGAGAAGTGCCGAAATGTCGCCGCAAAAATTCGGAGGTCCATGGACCGAGCAAAAGCTGGCCGCGGTCGAGGCGTACTTGAAGGCCTATCTGAAGATCTTCACTGCCAACCCGATTGCATCGCAGCTGACCCGGCACTATGTCGATGCCTTCGCCGGCAGCGGGTGGCGTCAGTGGGCGGAGGATGAGCCGCAGCTTTGGACCGATGAGGAGGGCGATGCGCTCCGCTTCGCCGAGGGCAGTGTGCGTAAGGTTTTGGGCTTGAAGGAGGCCTTCCATCGCTACTGGCTTGTCGAGAAGAATTCGAAGCACGCTGCCGACCTCGAAGCCATGATCGGGAACGACTTCCCAGCCAGGGCTGCAAATTGCACGGTCGTGTGTCGGGACGCCAACGACTTTCTTCTCGACTGGCTGGCACGATTGGGAGCCAAGGATCGGGTCGTGATTTTTCTCGATCCCTATGGCATGGCCGTGCGCTGGACGACCCTCGAAAAGCTCGCCCGAAGTCGCAAGGTGGATCTCTGGATGCTGTTTCCGTCGGCGAGCGTGCTGCGCATGCTGCCGCATGCCGGTCCCCCGTCCGAAGCGTGGTCGCGCAGGCTGACCGAATTGTTTGGTACCGAGGACTGGCGCGACGAGTTCTATCCGAAGGATGTAATCATGGATTTGTTCGATTCCATCGAACAGACTCAGCGCAAGGTCGATTCGTCGAGCGTCGCAGATTTCATGCTTCGCCGGCTCGGCGAGGTTTTCGCGGGCGTCGCGCCGAAGGCGCTGGTCCTCTACAATTCTCGCAGATCACCGCTGTTCCATCTGGTCTTCGCGGCGGCCAACCCGAAGGGCGCAAAGCCGGCGATCAGGATCGCCAGCCACATCATCGGCACGTCTTGACTGGAAGGCCGGCACCAGCTTCAATGGTGTAATAATAAACAGTTATCCTATGGCCTCCAAGAGCGACATCGAATGGACCGAGATGACGTGGAACCCGACCACGGGTTGCACCAAGATCTCACCCGGCTGCAAGCACTGCTATGCGGAAGTGATGGCCCACCGCCTGCGGGCCATGGGTGCCGCCGGCTACGACAATGGCTTCGCGCTGGCAGTGCATGAATCCAGGCTCGCGCAGCCGAAGAAGCGCAAGCGACCGACCACCTGGTTCGTCAACTCGATGAGCGATCTCTTTCACGAGGACATACCTGACGGATTTCTTGATCGAGTCTTCGAAACCATCCGCGCCACCCCGCAGCACACCTACCAGATCCTGACCAAGCGGGCGGAGCGCCTGCCGCGATACTTCGCTTCTCGCAGTTGTCCTTCCAACGTCTGGCTCGGTGTCAGTGTCGAGGATCGCGCATTCGGCATTCCACGCATCGCCCAGCTGCGGGAGGTTCGCGCGGGCGTGCGCTTCCTGTCGGTCGAGCCGCTGCTCGAAGACCTCGGTGCGCTGGATCTCGATGGCATCCATTGGGTGATCGTCGGCGGCGAATCGGGTCGCAAGGCGCGGCCGATGCGAGCCGAGTGGGTCGAAGGGGTCCGCCGCCAGGTCGAGGCCGCAGGCGTCGCGTTCTTCTTCAAGCAGTGGGGCGGCTGGGGCGCCGACGGGGTGCGGCGCAGCAAGAAGGCCAACGGACGCTTACTCGGTGGCCGCAGCTATGACGCGCATCCGACGATCGCACTGACGCCGGCATAGGCAGACTTCGAGCGGGTGGGTTGGCAGATTTCGCCTGTCATCGCGTATCTTCGACGGTATCGTTTTCGAACGGGTGGGAAATGCGCGCCTATCTGTCCTCGACGCTGAAGGATCTCAAGGACGAACGCGAAGCGGTCAAGCTGGCCTTGGGCGGAATCTGGGAGGTCGTCGAGAGCTACGACGCAGACGACGAAACGGTCAGCGCGAGCTGCGTCCGCGATGTCGCGAGCTGCCAGTTGTACGTCGCAATCATCGGCTTGCGCTACGGCTACATTCCACCCGGGTGCGACAAATCGATCACCGAACTGGAGTTCGACGCGGCGACTTCGGCGGGGATTCGGCGACTGGTGTTCGTCAAGAAGGCTGAGGCCGTTGCCGCAGCAATGGCCGACAGCCATACCGGTGAATGTGAGCCGCATAAGATCTTGGCTTTTCGGGAGAGGCTCACCGAAGCTCCCGACGGCCTCCGGCCAGCGGAGTTTTCCGACTGCCTGGAACTGACGCGCTTCCTGCTGCGGGTCCTGCCGGCTCCGGCCGCGCAAATTCAGCTGGAAGCGATGACGCCCGCGCCTGACGGCGACACCGACCTTGAGCGCATGCTTTCCAGGCACCTCAATGACCCGCAGGCAAGCGCGACTGCACTTGCCACACTGGCTGCTGCCAGGGCCGTGGCCGAGTCCGAGACCCTCGCGGACGTGCGCGAGGGCATGCCCTGCGATCTTTTCCGCCTGGCGGTAGCCGATCCGCCATTGAAGCTCCTGGTACGACTCAAGGATTTTGCCGCGTCCGGACCCGTGGCCGGCGTCGCGGCGAGGGCATTCGCGACGGATGCACAGTTGCGCGAGACGGTATTGCGCATGATGCTGGTCGCTGCCGAGCGCTATGTGCAGGATCTCAAGGCGCGCAAGGGCAAGGCATTGACAGACGCCGACCTGCTGGGCGACCCCGATCACCGCCTCAACGCGATTCTCGCCGCGGCCAGCTTTGGCTTTGGCGTTCGCTTGTTGCCCGGTCATGCCTTGCCGCAGAATTTCGTTCGGGTGCCGGCCGCCGAACTGGGTTTCGAGGAGGGGGCCACGGCGATCCGGCGGGAGTTGTCGGCCCAGTGCAACCGCATGCGCGGTGTGAGGTTTTCTCCGGAGCTGCTCGAAGTGGACCAACTCGACGAGGAGATTCTGCTGGCCGAGCTGGAAGACCTGAAAGCCTGCTTCGGCTGTGGCCTGGTGCTGGTCGGTGGCGAACGGGGCATGCTCGCCGATGCCGGCCTGCGGCAGGCCGTCCGCGATGAACTCGGGGTGCCGACCGTGCTCTTCGCGGGCGACGGCGTGCCCCCTTCCAATGGTGATGCCGCCTGGCTGGTGAACAGCCTGCGCCGTCTGATCGGTCCGCTGCTCGACGCCGCCCTCGGATGTCCGCCCGGTGTTGCGCCCGAGCCTGCTGCCGGCAAACAAACCTGAACTGGACCAGCCGATGATGCCGACCACGACCCCGTTCGCCGCGATCGCCGCCGGCGACATCCGCGAGCTACCCGAGACCGCCGCATTGCCGCGCTCGTGGCACCAGTGGTCGCAGGCCGAGATCGACGCGCTGATGCTGGCCTATGCGGCCGGCCGGCCGCTGCTGGTGCGCGGCGAGCCCGGCACCGGCAAGACCCAGCTGGCGCGTGCCGCGGCTGATTGCCTGGGCTGGCGGCTGCACGCGGAGACCATCCATCCGCGCTTCGAGCCGCAGGAACTGCTCGCCCGCTTCGATGCCGTGCGCCGGCTGGCGGACGCGCAGGCCCAGGTGGCACTCGACGATCACCGCTACTGGCGACCGGGCGTGCTGTGGAAGGCCTACGGCTGGGCGTCGGCCCAGCCCTTCCTGGCGGAAGCCGAACGGCTCGCCGATCCGGCCGGCCACGTCGTGCTGATCGACGAGATCGACAAGGCGGACAGTGACCTGCCCAACAGCCTGCTGGAAGTGCTGGCCCAGCGCAGTTTCCAGGTCGAGCCGGTGCCCCAGCCGATCGGCGGACCCGGCGTCGTGCCGCCGCTGATCGTCATCACCACCAACGAGGAGCGCGAGCTGCCGGCCGCCTTCCTGCGCCGCTGCATCGTGTTGAGCCTGGCCCCAGAGGGCGACTATCGGGACTGGCTGGTGGGCCGCGGCCGTGCCCATTTCGGCGCGCTGGCCGGGGTCGAGGGCCGTGAACAAGCGCTGCTCGACGACGCGGTGCTGGACGAGGCGGCGGATCAACTGGTCGCCGACCGGGCCGCAGTGAGCGCGCTCAATCTGGCGCCGCCCGGGCTTGCCGAGTATCTGGACCTGCTGCAGGCACTGCATGAAATTTTCGCCGGAGAGAATGCGGCGAAGCGGCGAAGTGCGCAGCTCGCCTGGCTGAACCGCCTGTCGGCCTACGGTTACCTGAAGCATGCGGTCGACGACACCCAACATCCCGCCCACCAGCGCAGCCAGGCTGCCCTGCGCCGGGCGGCGGGGTCGGCCTAGCAATTCATGGGTGCCCGCCAGCACAGCGGCCGCGGCGACCTGTTGCGCGCCCTGGCGGCGCGCTATGGGCGCGATGCGCGCGCCGTCGACGCCGCGGTCGAAGATCGCCTTGCATCGACCTTGGCCTTGCACCGACAAGCCGGTTCGGCGAGCCACGATCGTGACGAACTCGCGCACGAAGACGAGCCGCTGCCGCGCCCACCTGACGACCCCGGGTCGCCGGCACCCGACGCCGAAACGGCTCCGGCCCGTCCGCCGCTGGCTACGCGCCTGCTGGCGGTGCTGGCCTCGCAGCCGCTGTCGACCGATGCCGCCGAGTCGAGCCAGCCGGCGTCGAGCGGCCCGCTGACTACCGCGGACTGCGGGCCACGCGAGCCAGGCCCGCCGCCGTTCGTGCCGCTGGTCGCCCGCACCCGGCTGTGGCCGGCGCTGCGAAGCTCGCTGCTTCAGCACCGCCTCGGTCCGGTGGACGAGGGTGCGCTGGTTCGCCAACTCGCCCGGGGCCGCAGCCTGCACCGGCTGCCGCGCCGTCGGCGGGGGAGTTGGGGCGAGCGCTTCGACGTGGTGTTCGACTGCGCGCTGCGGCTGCTGCCGTACGAAGCCGACTACCGCGCCCTGTACCGGGAGTTGCGTCGGCTCCATGGCCGGGCCGGGCTTCGCGCCTGGCGCGTGGCCGGTTCCCCCGACCGGGTGGTGAGCAGCAGCGGGGCCGGACCGCGGCGTCGCCGCGCGAGCGCCGGTCTGCCGCTGCCGGCGGCCGGCAGTGAGGTGTTGCTGCTCGGCGACCTCGGGCTGCTTGCCGCCGGCGGCGAGGCGCGCGAGGCCTGGATGGACTATTGCCGCCGGGTCGTCGAAGCCGGCGGCCGGGTGATCGCCTGGCTGCCATGTTCGCCCCGCCTGGTGCCGGCCGAATTGAGCGCGCTGGCCGACGTCCATTGTCTCGGCACCCGCGACCTGCGTCGTCTGGCGCGGCGCGCCTCGGGCGGCGTCCGACCGCAGTCGACGCTCGAAGCGCTGCTGACCCGCATCGCCTGCTGCGTGCGGGTCGAGCCGAGCCTGCTGCGGGCGCTGCGTCGCTTGTCGCCGGACACCGCCGACGAGCCCGGCCTCGAAGGCCTGCTGTGGGGGTACGAGCCGGTGGTGCTTGCCGGCTACCAGTGCTGCGAACTGGCGCCGGACCAGCTACCCGCCTACCGTGCCCGCTTCGCCGCCCTCGACGCGGCCGCCCAGGCCGCGATCCTGCGCGTGCAAAGCGAAATCCACGCCCATCGTGGCCGCGCCACCGAGATGACCGAACGCCGGCTATGGTCGGCCCACGCCAAGCCGCCGAGCGATCCGCAACTCGAGCGGCTCCTGGAGCAAGCCGACGACTGGTACCGGAGCCTGGCGGATTTCCCCGCCGACGCGCCGGGCGACATCGCCGCCTTCGCCCGTGACCTGTTCGCCCGCCAGGGTGGCGACGCCGCGTGGCTGGCCAACAATTCCCCGGCGCTGGCGTCGCTATGGGCCTTGACCGGCAGCAACCGGATTCCCGCCGGCCTGGCGGCGCGCGATGTCGCCAGGGCTCGGGCAGGGGCATCGACGCCGCAGGAGGTCGAGCTCTGCCAGCTTGGCGGGCGGTTGTTGCTGCGCGGCGTATCGTCGCCGGCCGCCGGGCCGCCGCGGCCGGCCTGGCCGCCGCGGCCGGCCTGGCCGCGTCTGCAGCTTGGCGCCGGCTTCGAGTGGGGCTCCGAGGATGGCTCGCAGCGGCGCTGGTTTGCGCCGCCACCGCTCGACGAGGCATTGACTTTGCCGCTGGATGGCGCGGGTGATCGCTGCAGCCTGATCGCCGACGATCACCGTTACCTGCTCGGACTGCTCTCGCGGCCGTCCTGGGCCCTCGAGTGGGGGCGCGATGGGCACGGCCTGTATGCCCTCGCACCTTCGCCGCTGGGGGAGCCGGTGCGGCTCGATTGGGACCCGGCCGGGGCTATAAACGGGTTGCCCAGTGGGCCGCTGCCGGGCGGGGGCTTCCGCGCGGAGCCCGTGGCCATCCACACCGACATGCAACTTGGCGCCGATCTCGCCCACGGCCTATTCCTCGACGTGTCGATCGCCGGCGTGGTGCAGCGCTTTCGCTGGATCGAGCCTGGGGAGTTCTGGATGGGCTCGCCGGAAGGCGAGACGGAGCGCAGAGACGACGAGGGGCCGCGCCACCGGGTGCGGCTGACGGAAGGTTTTTGGCTGGCGGAGACCGCCTGTTCGCAGGCCTTGTGGGAGGCGGTGATGGGTGAGAACCCGAGCCGATTCACCGATGATCCGCAGAACCCGGTCGAGCGGGTGAGCTGGGACGACGTGCAGGGCTTTCTGCAAAAGCTCAGCGAGGGGCTGGCCGGCGTGCGGGCGGAGTTGCCGAGCGAGGCGGAGTGGGAATACGCGTGCCGGGCCGGCAGCGAGACCGTGTTCCACTGGGGCGATGCGATCGACCCGTCGCAGGCGAACTACAACGGCAACGTCGCCTACGCCGGTGGCGCGACCGGCGAAGGTCGCGGGCGCACGGTGGTGGTCAAGTCCTTCGCGCCCAACTCCTGGGGCCTGTACCAGATGCACGGCAACGTCTGGGAGTGGTGCGCCGATTATCGGGGCGAGTACCGGGACGAAGCCTGCACCGACCCGCGGGGCCCGGAGGGCGACGCGGCCGAGCGCGCCGTGCGCGGCGGCGGCTGGCACGACGTGCCCTGGTGGCTGCGTTCCGCCTGCCGCAGCTGGAGGCACCGCGACGAGCGCGGCCGCGACCTTGGCTTTCGCTTCGCCCTGAGGTCCATGGGTCCGGCAGAGGCGGGCGCGGAGCGACCGCCGACGGGGGGCGACGGGCCGGAGGCGCGGC
>JAGRFZ010000208.1 GCA_020445785.1 Rhodocyclaceae bacterium | reverse complement strand
CAGTGGCATCCAGGCCCGCATGGACCGGTGGCACGCCGAGGGCGACCAGGAGGAGGGCGGGCAGAACGGTGCGCATCGTCAGCTCCTTCGAATGAGAGGCGCCACCCGGAGGTGGCGCGGGCGGCGCCGGAGCGCCGGCCAGTCACGTGAACTAGCGTGGCGATGACGGGAGGGAATTTGAAGAGGGAAATTGCGATCCGGCCAATCGCAATTAAGGCCTTGACAGGCACAAATAAAAATGCCGTAAGGGTAGGGCGCTCACGCCCGGGCGGCGTGGCGAAAGGACGGGCTACCGGCCCGATCCAAAGGGCGCAAGCCACTTGAATTCAGTGGCTTGCGAAGGGCGTGAAGCGACGGGAAAGGCGCTCTACGGGTTCGAAAGGGCAGTGACCGCCGCCAGGCTGACGCACAATCAATATGGCATGTCAATAGGGAAAATGCGATCCAGCCAATGTGAATTAAGGCCTTGACATCGTCATGAAGTTCTGCGGGGTGGCGAAAGGGCCCCGGCTGGACTTCGTCCGGGAGACGGATTGCTGGGTCAGCCGTCGGACGAAAATCCCCTAATACGACCAACTGCGGCGTCGTCCCGTAAGACTTTAGACGGAGCGTTCAGGGCATTAGAATGGCGCACCCAATCATCCGGAATGTGCCGCGTGACCGACGACGAGGACCGCTTCACCCCGATCGCGCCTGTCCACAGCAAGTTCCATCTGGGCCTGCGGCAGGGCTTCCAGAAGATCGTGCCGGGCTCCCTGGCAAAGATCGGAGCGCCGGAGTGGCTGCCGGTGATCGAGGCGTGGTGGCGCAGGTATGACGGCCTCGAGGTCTATGTCGGCCCGCTAATCGATCACCGGGTGATGGGCTCGCAGAAGCTGCGGGATCTGATCGCCACGGGGGAGCCGGTGACTGCCGAGCGACTGGCCGCCGAGCTCGTCGGCATGCGGCACACGCATTACACCGCGCGGCGGTTTCACGAGTCCGAGTTCAGCTGGAATCCGATGCAGGAGAGCTTCGAGTGCTTCGCCGAAGGCGAGCGTCAGGAGGATCGGCTGGAGATTGTCGGCGCGCGACAGGTCGAAGTGCAGGAGCTGTCGCAGCCGAATCCATCGAGAGAAGTCCTGGAGATGTGGTTGTTGTCGCAGTTGGTGCGTGCGCAAGTGGCGCAGGTGTAGAGCGCCAGGCGGCAGGTTTGGGAACTGGACCAGCCGGCCGTCCACGGATGGTGTCAGTCGGCCCACGGCCATCAGCCGTCGGTCGTGGTTACAATTCGATTTCAGGAGACGGGACCGGTTTCGATCCGCTTGAGCGGCCGGTTTACGGCGGCGAATCTGGGCCTCGCGTTGGAAGGGCCCGGCCAACTGCCGACGGTCAACCTCCCGCCTAGCTCCCGTCCAGAAGACCGGTGCACCCCGAAACCTGCCGGACGGCCTATGAGTCCTCGTCGGCCGGAACTGACGGCCAGCTTGCGGAAATTGAGCGGAGGCAGTCCTGCCGACACCTGCCGCTCGACGCGGACGGGCGGATGGCGAATCGTGCATCATGTGCTGAGCAAAGCAGAATCACCGCTGGCAGGCTACTGGGCGAAACCTGCCCCATGCATATTGACCCCATGCATAGGCTTGTGACCCACGCATAGGCCTGACCCCGGCAACGAGCACCATACAAATGCGCTATCAAGGATCGAAATCAATTGTGGATTACGGGCAACTAATAACGGAGCCGACTTCCCGTCCGCTCGGTCCGCAGTCGTATCTCGGAGAGGCAATTGCGCAAATTCAATGAATGCAGATGCGCTGGAAGATTAGTCAAGGATGAGATGTGACGCTATATATCTCCGGTCTTTCAATCATTGCAATCGGGGTGCTTGCGGTTCCAGTTGCCGCAATTTTGATTCTTGCGGTCCTTACGCGCAAAACGATTGGCGTGGTTGCGAAGCTCGGAATTCTCGGCTTTGCAGTGGCGGCATATCTGGCGATATTTTTTGGTGATGTCCTCCTAAATTCGATAGCGATGGAAGAGGCTTGCAGAGATGCGGGAAATCGGGTCCATAGAACCGCCTATGCGGACGGGTACCTGAAGACAACATGGGAAAATGGCAAACTGTATATTCCATTCGCGGAGCAAATTTCCTTTGTTGGTGCGGGCTACAAGTTTGCCGAAGCCATTACAAAAGATAGAAAGATTATGCATTGCGTGACGAACGAAACCGAAACTCCTGCATGCGAAATTCGAGAGCAGCCGACGGCGCGTTACGAGGTGCGCCTTGCAATTATTAGGTACCCGGCCGCTGGAAAAGTCTTTGAACGACGAAGCACCTCAATAGTCGATCGCGCCACTGGGGAAGTTCTCGCAGAAAACAGAGTGGTGAATCCGCTACTTGGGTGGGTCGATCGACATTTATTGCAGAGGTGGTTTGGAGGTGGACTCAAAGGGTGTGGTGTAGAGTTTGGGGGAATGCCTGGACTTATTGGCAGCACGTTATTAATCGATAAAAATTATTCGGAATAGATCTGCGCATCCAGAACAACTGGCTCAATTTTCACGGTGCAGTAGGCTGGGCATACTGTCGTGGTCGATGCTGGAGGCGATGGCCAGCGGGTGTCTGCTCATCGGATCGAGGACGGCGCCGGTGGAGGAGGTTCTTGGCAATGGCCGCAACGGGCTACTGGTCGAGATGCTGGCCCGTGACCATATCGCCAAGACAGTGCTGAACATCATCGACGTTCCGCAGCGTTCGCGAGGGATCAAGCTAGAGGCAATGAGGACCATACAAAAGCGCTACCAACGATCGAAATCCATTGTGGATTGCGGGTAACTGATAATGGAGCCGATTTCGCGACCGCTCGCTCCGCAGCCGCATCTCGGAGAGAAAATTGCGCACATTCCATGAATGCAGATTCGCTGCAAGATTTGTCAAGGATGAGATGTGACGCTATATATCTCCGGTCTTTCAATCATTGCAATCGGGGTGCTTGCGGTTCCGGTTGCCGCAATTTTGATTCTTGCCGTCCTTACGCTCAAATCGATTGGCGTTATGGCGAAGCTCGGAATTCTCGGCTTTGCAGTGGCGGCATATCTGGCGATATTCCTTGGTGATGTCTACCTGAACTCGATCGCCATGAAAGAGGCATGCAAGGATGCAGGATCCAGGATCTACAAGGCAGTAGATGCAGATGGGTACCTTGAAACAACATGGGAGAACGGCGTGCTCGCTATCCCAGTCTCGGAGCGAACTGCCTTGGTTTATACCGGCCACAAGTTTGCCGAAACCGTAACGAAAGGAGGCAAGATTGTTCGCTGTACAGTCGATGAACACGAGAAGTCAAGCTGTCAACTTCAAGAAGTAGCAACCGCACGATACGAGGTTCGGCATGCAATTGCAAGGTATCCCTACGTTGGCGGAGTTTATCGAGTGTGGCACACCACGATCGAAGACCGAACTGACGGAGAAATTCTTGCAGAGTACAAGATTGTCGATCCACTGCTTGGGTGGGTCGATCGACATCTAATACAGAGGTGGTTCGGTTCCCGGCTTCGAGGCTGCGGCAGGGTGGATGGGGGTATGTCTGGTTTTATAGAAAATACGCTGCTTTCTCGCCAAACGACAAGTGCAAAACTATTGAGGAAGGAAAATGAGTAACATTCAAGCGCTATCCCAATACTCGAGGGCGGCACTTCTTTCGTATGTCGACCTCAGCGGCGAGCCGAATCCGAAATTGGCGATCCCGATAATTAGTGCGGCCAAGCCTCAGGCTCATACGTAAAGGGGCAGTTCTGGAGGCACCGGACGCAAACCTGAAACAATGGGTCAGTTCGGACTTTATCCGGCCGATATCGCCAGCGCTTCGGTGGCAAATTTTGCGCCGGCCGGCCCCGGCAGCCCCGGCCGAGTCGCTTCCGTAGGCGGTCCGGCAGCTTCCGGAGTGGAGAAGCCGCTCCAGTGACAGGTCTCTCCGATTTCCGAGCGGCGGCTGATGGCCGGAGGCGCCAGTCCACGAATGGCAGCTTCGGAGCAGCGAAACCCGCGGAAGCCCAGGATGCCCGACCGGCAGGTTCGGGGGAAGGCCGGCTGGCCGGTTTGGGTCGGCTACTGCCCTCCGATCTCAATGGCCCAGCGGCTCCTTCCAACCTTAAGCGGCCCGCCAGGCGGTGTGGTTGGAAAATTTCACCAGCAAGGTCCGGAGCAGTCACAAAGGTGTCGTTCAAGCTGTACGGGCGTCGGTCCGCGTCCGACCCTCAAGCGACATTCAGCCCTCGATCCCGTGAAGGGCCGCCAACTGACGTAGTGCTGCCGCTCGTCTCGCACCACGAACGAGCGCTACTCGGCCTGAGGAATCAGTCGCCGTGACCTCCGGCGATGCACCCGTGTCCGCTTTCGGATCGGGTTCGAACGTCACGGGCTAAGGCTTCGCGGCCGCCCGCCTGACGACTGGCCTCTTCGTTGCAGGCCCTGTTGTTGCCTTGGTCTTAGAGCGCGCTCGACCTGTGGCGCCGGCTGCACCTGTCTTGGAAACGGATTTCCCTTTCGGGGCGCCGTGCTTGGCGCCGGGCCGCTTCGTGCCTTCAACGTTCGAGAGCCCCAACCAATCAATGAGGCGAGCCGCAGTATCTTCGCGGGTGAAGTAATTCGTGTGATAGACGGAGGGATTGGTGCCGTAGTCTAAGCGGTCCTTGACGAACACCCCCTCGCTCGGATCGATGTGGGTCATTGATCGCACGTGCACCACCAAGTCGTTTGGCTCCCTGTAGATCTCGTCTGCCCCCCAATCGGCGATTCGCATCAACAGCTTCGGCGGCAGCTCCGGCGTAGCGCCCTGCGCCATCGCGGCACTTGCCTCAAAGTTCGACATGATCGCGTAGTACTGTGCCTCGGCTGCCGTGGGCTGCCCCGGCTGCCGCTGGTTGATCACGCGCACGAACTCGCCGTCCGGCTCCATCGCCGCCAGACCAGGAACACCCTTTTCGGTGACGGCGTAGGTGGCGAGCACCTTTACCAGCGTACCCACCCCCCGGATCGCCTCGCCGGCAATGTGCGTCCAGGCCTGCGCGCCTGGGATCAGCGATAGCGCCCTGACGGCGCCCAGCGCCAAGTTGGTATAGGTATCCGCGAAGCGCTGCCAATTCTCCGGCTCGGCGAGCTGCGTTCCGCCGTTGGTGCAGCCGACGAACACCACGCGTCCCACCTTGGCGCCCCAGCGGCTTCCCGGCAGAAGCTGCTCGATGAGCGATCGGGCGGTCAGGCCGCCGCGGCTGAACGCGATCATGTCGATCACCGGCGGGTGCGGCCAATCCATTCTCTTCAGGCGAACCAGCACATCGGTGGCATTCGCGTAGGGATCGACACTCAGCGTCGGGTGATCGAAGCCGATCACAAGGTCATAGCCAGCAAGCGCGCGCGCAAGGAGATCCCGTCCGGCCGCAACCGCCCCCAGGGCGCCGAAGCTCCCGAGCGTGCTGGAGAAGGTCCCGTGGATAAACAGCAATACCCGCGCCGGGCGATCGGCGGGCAGTTTGGCCGGCAGAGGCTCGTCATCACCGAGCAACCGCCATTCGTCGGGGTCGACAGAACTCATCGCGATCAGCCCCTGCCGGGTGTTGCGCTCGAAGAACTTGACAACCTGTGGCCCAACCAGCTTCGCCGCAAAGCGGAAGACGAACGCAGTCGCCTTCCCGATGAGCTTATCGGCGATCCAGCCGCGTTTCGGCGCTCCACGACTTGATGGCAGTTTCGCCGGCGGCGCCGCTTGGATCGGGATCGAGAATCGGGCTTGCCTGACCGCCGTGGGTGGCGTTGCCGCCCCGCCGCGACCCCGCTTGACTGGGCTCGCCGCCGGCCGCGGGCCCAGTTCCTCCCCGGCTATGATCCATCGATAATCGCCCTCGTCCTCGACCAACACGACAGCGTGCTCGTCCGGCCCGAGCGGCACGTCCAGCGCGACAGTCGATGACGGCGCCACGCCCCCGCGCCGCTTGGGCGGGGCGCCCGCCGGCAGCGAGAGGTGAATCGCATCAACCAGTTCCAGCTCCTGCCCCACAAGCGCGTCGACCAATACACGGCCTTGGCCGGACGCGGGCGGTGCGCCACCGGCTACGCTGCGCTTGGCCGTCAACTTGTCGAGCTGCACAGGTCCGCTAATCGAGACGGTCACCCCCGAACTTCGAGTCGTCGTTGCCATGGTCTGCCCCTATCGTGTCGGGATTAGGCTTCGCGACTGCCGCAATTCCCTTGTCGCCCAATGGTGCGGATGGCGATATCCTCGCGCTACCATCTTGCTCGATCGCCCGCTTAGAGCGCATTGTGGCCTAGCGATGCCCTGTCGAACAGGGCCAGTAAAGTACATGGACATTCTGCAGCGCGCATCCGATTTGCTGACCCCCTTTATGGCGGAAGAGCGCCGCGACACCTGGCTCACGCTTGCCTTCCGCGGCGAGTATCCGGATGTTTATAGCGCGCTCCCGAAGACCGGTGCCGCAAGCGACTTCACGGTTGCCTGCGTGCGCCGCTTGCTCGACCACGGCCATCTTGGCTCGCGCCACGCCCTGTCGCTGTTGCTCGACACCGTACGCTCGCAGGCTGGCACCGAAAAGCAGCCGGTCTTCCTCGCCCTGATTCACGATCTCGACGCAAGCTTCGAGCAGCCGGCCGAAGCAAGTTGCCCGTACCGCGACCTGCGCGCCTTCCGGGAGCAAGACGCGCCGTTCTACTTCGGCCGCGACGCGTTCAGCGCGGAACTCGTCACGGCGGTCGGCGCGCATCCCTTCGTCGCGGTGATCGGGCCCTCGGGCAGCGGCAAGTCCTCGGTGGTGCAGGCAGGGCTGATACCTAAATTGCGCAGCCACGGCGGCTGGGAGGTGGGCATCCTACGTCCCGGCCCGGAACCCTGGCGCAGCCTGGCCGACTGCCTGCTCGAACTGCTCGAGGGCGAACCGGGCGCGAGCGAGGAGCTGCAACGGCTCGAAAGGATCAGCGAACTTGCCGAAGACTTCGAGACCGCAGAGCCCGACGGGGGCAAGGTCAAACTGGAGCACATCGTCGAGCGGATCCTTGCCAAGCGCCCAGGCATCGGGCGACTCCTGCTCGTGGTCGACCAGTGGGAGGAGCTCTACACGAACAAGGAAACCGATCCCGTCGCCGCGGCAAGCTTCGCCGATCGGCTGATGGCGGCTGCCCTGAACGCCCGGCTCACAGTCGTGCTGACCCTGCGGGCCGACTTCACGAGTCGCGCGATCGAGCACCGGCCGCTGCGTGACCGCCTGCAGGAAGCCACGGTCTTCCTCGGCGGCATGACCCTCGATGAGCGGGAGCAGGCCATCACGGGTCCTGCCGGACGCGCTGGGGTCGAGTTCGAGCCTGGGCTGGTCGGCCGCATCCTCGAAGACGTGGGCGACGAGCCAGGCAATCTCCCCTTGTTGGAGTTCTGCCTCACCCAGCTTTACGCGCGCCGACAGGACGGCCCGATGTGCCAGGCGGCCTACGAGGCCATCGGCGGCGTCAAGGGCGCGATCGTTCAACGCGCCGATGGCGTGGTCGACCAGCTCTCGGCGGGCGAACCCGCTCGCGCCAACCTGGCACGGGACGTCTTCCTGCAACTGGTCCAGCTTGGCGAAGGCACCGAGGACACCCGCCGGCGGGCGGCGCTGGCCGACTTCGACGAGCCGGCCCGGGCAGTGATCTGGAACCTGGCCGACGCTAGGTTGGTGGTGACCGGGCGCGATCCCGGCAGCGGGCAGGAAACCGTCGAGGTTGCCCACGAATCCCTGATCCGCCGCTGGCCGCGGTTGCGCGAGTGGCTGTGCGAGGACCGGGATGACCTGCACGTGCTGCGCGAGATCGAACGCGCTGCCGCCGGGTGGGCGGCACACGGCGAGGCCTATCGCTGGCCCGATGAGCGGATCATCCTGGAGGCGGCGCCGGCACTGCGCCGCCTCGCTTCCCGCTTCCCCTTGAGCGAACTGGGTCGCAGCTTTGTCGGCCCGGTGGAACCTGAGGCGATGCTGGCGGCGCTTGAGGATCGCGCCACCTCCCACGCGCTGCGGGCCCGCATCGGCGACCGGCTGGCGCTGCTGCCCGGTGGCGACACCCGCCCTGGCGTCGGTCTGCGCGCCGACGGCCTACCGGATATCGCCTGGCACGCCGTACCCGGTGGCGAGGTGGAACTGGAGATTGCGGCAACGGGCCTTTTGAGCCGACTGCGAGGCCGTCCGCGCATGTATGTCGAGCCCTTCCACCTGGCGCGCTATCCGGTTACCGTCGCCCAATGGGGGCCGTTCCTCGAAGCCGAGGACGGCTACGACGCCCTCGTGCGCCGAATGCACGGCTGGGAGCCCGGCCCCCAGACCGGCCGTCCCAACCAGCCGGCAATCAATGTCACTTGGATCGAGGCGTTGGCCTACTGCCGGTGGCTAGGCAGCCGTCTGGGCTGTGAAATTCGCCTGCCAACCGAGTGGCAATGGGAGCAAGCGGCCAGCGGGGGCGACCGGGCGAATGACTATCCTTGGGGGAAGTGGCAAGACCTGCTTGCGAATACGAGGGAGAGCGAGTTGGGCAGAGTCACAGCGGTCGGCCTTTATCTCCAGGGTGCCTCCGCACAGGGCCTCATGGACCTCGCCGGCAACGTGTGGGAGTGGTGCCTCAACAAGTTCGACTCGCCGAAGGACAACGCGATTGAAGGCAATGTCCGGCGCGTGGTGCGTGGCGGCTCGTGGTACGACCTTCGTGACTACGCGCGTTGCGCCTACCGCCTCGCCCACGTTCCCGACCTCCGCAACCTCAATCTGGGTTTTCGGGTGGTGTGTGTCTCCCCCATCCGTTGAACCGCAGGTTACTGAAACACTGGCCACTGGATCTCTGGTTCGCTGTTTCTCTGCCGCGCCGCGAAGCGGCGCTTCCGGGCGCGTAGCGCCCGCGCGGAATTCGTGTGGGGGTGAATCCCTTGCGGCAGCGCTGCTTCTGCAGGGATGCCGGAGCGCCATTCGCGTGCCCGACCCCCTCGCAGGCGCTTTCCGCTAACATCATTCATGCAGAACGCCTGAATACAGACACATCACTCCAAGAACCTACTCCGTACTGCGCTTCGACCAACCAATGGACGTCCTCCAGCGCGCCACCCAGTTGCTGCGGCCCTTCATGAATGAAGAGCGCCGGGACACCTGGCTCATGCTGGCGTTCCGTTCCGAGCATCCCGACATCTACGACGCAATCCCCCGCAGCGGCGCGACGGCCGACTTTACCGTTCGCTGCGTGAGTCGCTTGCTCGATCGCGGCTGCCTGGTGTCGCGGCATGCGTTGTCTGTGTTGCTCGAGGTGGTGCGCAGCGCGGCCGGCGATGATCGGCAGGAGGCGTTTCAAACCCTAATCAAGGAACTCGACGCGAAGTGCACCGGCACCGTGAGCCCGACGATACGGCGCGCGGCGCAGCCCCCCGCAACCGGCACAACCCCCACTACCGGAGCCCTCATGTCAAGCCAATCGACCATCCTGTTTCTCGCCGCGAGTCCCGAGGGCGAGGAGAAGCTCGCGCTGGACGTGGAGGCGCGCGAAATCGAAGAGAAGATCCAACAGGCTGACCATCGCGATTCGCTGATCTTTACCACCAAATGGGCGATACGTCCGGACGATCTGCTCAATCAGCTGAACAAGCTGAAGCCGCAAGCCGTGCATTTCAGCGCCCACGGCACGGCCAACGAACTGATTCTGAACGACGAGAATGGCCAGCCGAAACCGGTTTCAGGCAAGGCGATCCGCGCGCTGTTCGATCTTCACAAGCGGACGGTCCGGCTGGTGGTCTTGAACGCCTGCTACACCAAGAAGCAGGCCAAGGGGATCGTCGAGGTGATCGACTGCGCCATCGGGATGAAGAAGGAGATCGGCGACAAGGCGGCCATCGCCTTCGCGGCTGCCTTTTACCGCAAGCTGGGCTTTGGTGCTTCGGTGAAGGAGGCTTTCGATGAGGGGTGTGTGGCGCTGATGCTCGCGGACATCCCCGAGGAGAAGACCCCGGAGCTCCTGGTCCGGAACGGGGTCGATGCCGCGCAGGTATTTCTCGTCGGACCCGAGGCAAACCCCAGCTAGGCTCGCTGCATCAAGCCGCGCCGGGCGCGGCGAGCCTATTACCGGCGATTGATTCGGCAGCCGCGCTCGTTGCGTATCGCCGGTCGCTGCTCGATGAGCTCTCTCTGCGCTACCAGATCGACACGCGCTTCGTCCGCCTGCGGCTCTTGGACAGGGTGCGAAGCGAGCACGCGCTGCAATTCCACGAGCAAGCGCTGGACCGCTTGGACCTGCGCGAGGTTCTGGGCGCGATTCCCGAGCGGGCGATGGTGTTGCTCGGCGCGCCCGGCTGCGGCAAGTCCACCCTGCTGCGGCGCTTGCAGCTCGACGACGCACGCGAGCGTCTTGCCGATGGCGGAGATACCGTTTCGCTCTTCGTCTCGCTCGGCGCCTATCCGCTTGACAAAAAGGCCCCGGAGAAGAACGCGCCCCGCCCGCTGGATTGGCTGCAAGCACAGTGGCATAGGCTGGCGCCGGATCTGCCCGACCTCGAGGCACTCCTGAAAGAGCGCCGAGTCCTGCTTCTGCTCGACGCGCTGAACGAGATGCCACACGGCAGCGTCGATGACTTCCGCGACCGCGTCGAGAAGTGGCGATGCTTCCTACGCGACGACTTTCCGCCGGGAAACCGGGCCGTGTTCTCGTGTCGCAGCCTGGACTACAGCGAGGAGCTGAGCATCAAGGATGACTTGCAGGTGCGCCAGGTTCTCGTCAAGCCGCTCACCTCAGAGCAGATCGAGGAGTTCCTGCGCCTGCACTCACCCGAGCATGCGGCAGGCGCCTGGGGTGAGATCCGGGGCAACGAGCGCCTGCTCGAGCTCTACAGCACGCCGTACTTCCTGAAGCTCCTCGTCGACCAGCTTGCCTACGACCCGCGCGTGGCCAACGAGCGCGCAGCCCTCTTCACCGGATTCGTGCGGCGGGCGCTGGAGCGCGAGATTGCCGGGCGCAATCCGCTGTTTGTCCAGGATGGGGTGATTGACGACAGCGACCGCGAGCAGATCGCGCAGCGCGACTGGCAGCATGCTTACGACTTGCCGGTCAGCGGCCCTCTTGTCTCTCAGCTCGGCTTGCTCGCCTATCGCATGCAGGAGCAATTCGGCCGCAGCAGCGATGGCAAACAGGTGATGATGCCGCGCAAGCAACTGCTCGACCTATTTGAGCATCCACAAGCCAACGATCTGTTGAAGGCCGGGAAAGCGCTCGCGCTGCTCGATGAAGAACACAGGATTGCCCGTTTTTGCCACCAACTGCTGCAAGAGTACTTCGCCGCCCGGCAGCTCGCGAAACAGCCGGCAGACGTCGCGAGACTTGCGCACACCGAGTGGCGCGCCGATCGCGTCAAGCCCTCGCTCGCGGACAAGGTGGCGACTTTGCTGGACTTCGAGCCGCTGCCGCCTCTGACGCCGACGGGTTGGGAGGAAACGGCGGTGCTGGCGGTAGGCATGGCGGCCGAGCCCGATGGCTTCGCGCGCGGGCTCGCGGAGGTGAACCTAGTATTGGCCGCGCGCTGCGCCGCGGCGGTGCGCACGACGGGCCGCGCCAAACCCGACACGGTCGAAATGCTCAAGGCCCGTTTGGTCACGCGCAGCCGCGATCCGGATGCCGATCTGCGCGCCCGCATCTCAGCAGCCCGCGTGCTGGGCGAATTGGGCGATCCGCGCTTTGAGCGGCATACCGGCCCTCACGGCGACTACCTGCTGCCGCCGCTCGTGCCGGTCGAGGCCGACACTTACCGGATCGGCAGCGACGAGGGTCTTTACGCGAATGAGGCGCCGGCGCACCCGGTGCCGATCGCCACCGATTTTTCCATCGGCCAATTCCCGGTCACCAACGCCGAGTGGCAGCTGTTCATGGATGCCGGCGGCTACCAGGACGAGCGCTGGTGGGACACCGTTGCGTCAAAACGCTGGCGTCGCGGCGAGGACACCGCGGAGGGACCCAAGCAGCAGCAACGGGATTTTCGGCGGGACGTCCGAGCGAAGCGTGAGCAGATTGGCAGCCTGCTGAAGGCAGGAAAAATTACTTCAACGGATGCGCAAAGCTGGACTCTTTGGTACCTGGAGATGTCGGGCGCGGAGTTCGATGCGCTGCTCGACCAGTCATTCGCATCAGGCGTCCAGAGGCGGCCGCGGTACTGGGACGATCCGACGTACAGCCACCGGTCGCAGCCCTTGGTGGGCATCTGCTGGCACGAGGCGCGCGCCTACTGCGCCTGGCTCTCGGCTCAGGCCGAGCAGTGCTATCGGCTCCCGAGCGAGGCGGAGTGGGAGGCGGCGGCGGGCGGCCTTGAGGGGCGGCGCTATTCCTGGGGCAAGGATTTCGACGCCGCGCGCTGCAACACCTCCGAGACCCATGTTCGCGGCACCACGCCGGTGGGCGTGTTTCCCGGGGGCGACACCCACGACCGGGCCGCGGACCTCAACGGCAGCGTGTGGGAGTGGACCGGTAGCCTCTTGCGGCCCTATCCCTACGTCGCAGCGGATGGTCGGGAGAATCCCGAAAATCCCGAGAACGCCGACGGCCGGCGCGTGGTGCGTGGCGGCTCGTGGCGCAACGATCGAGACGTCGCGCGTTGCGCGTGCCGCGACAGCTTCGATCCCGACTTCCGCTTCAACTTTCTGGGTTTTCGGGTGGTGTGTGTCTCCCCCATCCGTTGAACGGCTGATCACCGAGACTCTGGTCGCTGGTCCGCTGACCTTCTGCTTCTCTGTAACGCCGCGAAGCGGCGCCTACGGGCGCGCAGCGCCCAGCGCGTCTTTCGGCGTCATCCTGAAGCGAAGGCCGGAAAACACATGCCGGCGCAGTCCCCAGGTATCCGCATAGCGGACATGATTCACCCAGCCTTTGACGCTCGCGTCAAACTCGGCAAAGCTCATGCGTCCGGCGAGGTAGTCGTCGAGCCGCGCGCTCAGCCGGCGCGTCGCGCCGCGCACCTTGCGCGCTTTCACGCGCCGGTGAGTGGGAAAGACGACAAAGCCGAGCCAGGGGATACCGCTATTGACGGGCACGACCTGGGCGGGTCCCTCGTGTATGGTCAGCCGTAGCCGCGCCAGCCGTTCGACGATCGCGCGCTTCCATGACCACAGCTCGCGCTTGGAGTCGCTAAACAGCGCGAAGTCATCTACGTAGCGCAGATAGGCTCTACAGCCAAGTTCACGGGTGACGAACTGGTCGAAGCTGTGCAGATAGCAGTTCGACCAGAACTGCGAGGTGAGATTGCCGATTGGCAGCCCGCGCGGTCGGCAGGCGGCGAGCAAATCGTCGCCGGAGAAGTACGCCATGTCGTATTCGTCATCGAGCACGCCAGCGCCGCTGGCGATGATGCGATCGATCAGCGTCAACAGGTCCTTTTCGGGAATTTCGCGCGCCAGCGTCGCGCGCAGGATTGCGTGATCAATCGACGGGAAATGCCTGACGATGTCGGCGCGTAGCACGTAGCAATGGTGCTGGGCGAATTGCTGCAGCCGGTCGATGGCCTAGTGCGTGCCCTTGCCCGTGCGATTGGCGTAACTGTCGGGGATGAACAGGCGCTCGAAGCGCGGCTCGATCACATTGCACAGCGCGTGGTGAACCACCAGGTCGCGAAATGGCGCCGCGCTGATCTTGCGACGCTTCGGCTCGTGGATGACGAAGTGAACGTAGTCGCCGGGCCGGTATTGACCGGTTGCGAGTTCGCGTTTCAGCGCCAGCAGCCGGTCAGCGAGATCGAATTCGAAGTGCGCCGCAGCGGCCCGCCCACGCTTGCCGCGCGCCGCCTTGCGGTGGGCCTGAAGCAGGTTCTCCCAGCTGCAAAATTCGTCAAGAGCATCGCTCATGCGCCTGCGTCCACGGCATGCTCCGCGACTGTATCCGTTCCAAGGAGACGGCGCCATGGCCGAGGACATGATCATCTTCACCCGCTGCTACGACCTGCTCGCCTGGCTGATCCCCAAGGCGGAGAGTTTTCCCCGCACTTTCCGCTTCAGCGTCACGCAGCGCTTGATGGACGCGGCGCTCGACACGCAGGAGGCGCTGTTCGAGGCGCAAGGCGAGCGCGCTTCCGGGCGCCTCGCCGCCCTGCGCAGGGCGGATTCGGCACTGGGCCGGCTCAGGCTCTACCTGCGGCTCGCCCACCACTGGCGCTGGCTGAATGCTGGGCAGTACGAGCACGTGAGCAGACTCGTCGCCGAGATTGGCCGACTGCTCGGCGGCTGGCTCAAGCAAGCGGCGAAATAGGGGCGGGGCGCCTCGGGGTCGTGCCCGGGAGGCGCCCCTGTTCAATATGCGCCCGACGACCGCGAGGCCGTGCGGACGGGACTCGCCCGAGCCATCCACAATTCCTTCGCCTCGGCCGGGCAACCGTAATCGACCGGCATTTCCGGAATGCCTTGCAGCATTTCGCCCGCCCCGATGCGCTGGGATGCAGGCGCGAAGGACTGCTTGATGTGGGAGACACACACCACCCGAAAACCCAGATTGTTGTTGCGGTTTTCGGGATTGTTGTTGTTGCAGTAGGCGCAACGCGCGTTGTCTCGATTGTTGTTCCACGAGCCGCCACGCACCACGCGCCGTCCCTCCCGGAGAGCCCCGCCGGCTCGCGCCGGCAACGCCAGTATTGCGAGTTCGAGACGAACACACAATCCCGTGCGCCGGTGGATCTTCTTTGCGCAATGGGCGCTGCGCGCCCACAAACGCCGCTTCGCGGCGTTACAGAGAAGCAGAAGGTCAGCGGACCAGCGACCAGCGTCTCGCTGATCAGCCGTTCAACGGATGGGGGAGACACACACCACCCGAAAACCCAGATCGTGGTAGCGGTCGCGGGGACCGTCGGCGTCGCGGCAGGCGCAACGCGCGCTGTCCCGAGAGCCGCCCCACGAGCCGCCACTCACCACGCGCCGGCCCTTGCCGCCCGGGTCAATATCGCCTGGCTCATCGAACTTGTCCGCACACCATTCCCAGACGTTTCCCGCCAACTCGAGCACTTCATAGGGCGAGGCACCCTGAGGATAGATGCCGACCGCCGAGGTTTGTGCGAGATTGTACGGACCGACGCCATCCCATTGCTCATCCATGTTGGCATGGCCCGGCTGGAACTCGCCCCAGGGAAATTCCCGGCCGTCGCTGCCGCGCGCGGCCTTCTCCCATTCCCGTTCGGAAGGCAGTCGCACCTGGCCGCCCTCGGGCAACTCGCCGCGCTCGCGCAGTCGTGCCTCCAGCCAGCGGCAGAAGGCCATCGCCTCGTACCACGACACCGTCTCGCGCGGATGGTTGGCATAACTCCACATGGGTGGTCGCGGGGTCGGCTGCTTGGCGAGTCCTTGCCACCACTCCTCGCGCTGGTAGCCGCGCTCGTCGATGAAGCACTGAAACTGGCAAGTCGTGATTGGAAAGCGGGCGATGCGAAAGGCGGACAGCTCGATCGTCGTTTTCTCCTCTCCGTAGCGGAATTCGCCGGTCGGGATGTCCACCCAGTCGATGTCCGGCACGCGTCGCTGATCCTCCGCATCGACACGCAGCCCCACGCCGTGCCTATTGTCAAGCGGCAGGCCACGCAGGCTGAGGCCGCCCAAGGCACGACCGACGGCGGCGCGCGCCTCGGGCGCGGGGTCGCCCGCGAGATCGGTAAGCCGCGGCCGCCACGCCTCGCGCAGTTGCACAAGCGTTTCGTCCGGCACCATCGCGCCGCTGCCGAGGATGCACTGGGCCGCCACCTCGGGTTGCGCCTGCAGCAGCCATTCCACGACGGGTGTGCAGTCGGCAGCATGGAAGCCCGCCAGCAGCACGGCGGATTCCTCCCAGCCGGTGCGCTGCCACCAGTGCTCGGTGGGCCACAACTGGCTTGCCCGCAGATCGCCGATGGCTAGCCTCGCCCGCATGCCGCGGGCGGTGAAGTATTCCTGCAGCAACTGGTGGATGAAGCGTACCTCACGCTCGCCCACGTCAAGGAGACTGGCAGCGGCGGCGCGGTGGAGAAGCGGGTCGTCCAGCAACTTGGTGGCTTCGGACCGCTCGAGTGCCGTCGCGGCATCGCTGTTCTTATCGACTTCCTTGCCGGCTGCTTTCCCGTGGCGCGACTGCATCGTCCACGCCACGCCATCGAGGCCGTCGAGCAGTCGCACGCCCTCCGCTGTGACGCGCAGATCGCCATCATCCGTCACCTCGGCGAGCTTCTCTCGCAACAGCAGCACCTCGACAAAGCGGTCGAAGAGCAGCGCCCGATTCGCCGGCAGCTTGCCCGAATCGAGGTACACGAGGGTGAGCATGTAGAGCAGATAGGGGTTGCCGGCGAGCCGCATCAGGCTGCGTGGATCCCGCACGGCCTGCCGCCAGGCCTCGTCCATCGCAGCGGTGGTGCGGCTGTAAATGTCCGGATTCGCGCGCGGAATGTCCGTCGCCGACCAGAACAGCGCCAAGCTTGCACCAGCGCTGCGCCATGCCTGCCACGCTTCGCGCACGGCCTTCCCGCCGGCGAGGCGCCAGAAGAGATCTTCTCCCGAGTCGCGGCCGGCCGCCTCTCGCGCGGCAGGGCCGCCTTCGGTAGATTCGAGCGCTGCCGTCAGATAGCCGGTGACGAAATCAAGTATGCGAGGCGGGTCGAGCGGGTTGATGGTAATGATGTCGATGTCCAGCACCATCTTGCCGGTGTAGTCCAGCTTGCGGCAGCTCACCACGGCGGCCAGCTCGGCGTGTTTCTCGAGAAAGGCCTTTACCTCGATCGCCTTGGCCGTGCGCTCGCCGGCGGGCACCTCGTTCAGGCCATCCAGCAGCAAGACGGCCCGGTTCGCTTCCAGGAGGCTGTCGAAATGCACGCCCAGCTCGCCCAGCTGGCGTTCGAGAAACGAGCGCAGCGACTCATCGGCGTCAGTCCACTTTCCCAACGCCACCAGCAGCGGGATCGGCGCCATCTCGTCGGCCAGCGCCGCCGCCAGCGCGTCGCGGGCGATCTTCCACAGTGTGGTGGTCTTGCCTGCGCCGGGCTCCCCGAGCAGCACCGCCCGGGGGACCCGTGCGAAAGCCTGCGCGATATCCCCGTAGGGGCGCGATTCGCTACGCGCTTCGGCCGGATCGCCGGCCAGCCGGGACAGATGGCGGAATTCCGGCCGCATGACGACCGACGGCACGGCCGCGACCGGCTTGCCCCGCGCAACCACCTTGGCCACGCCCGACATCGGCGTGTATAGCTGGGTGTGAACCAGCTCGCCGACTTCCAGCCGGCGCAGGTAGATAAGCTCCGCCTCGCGCTGTGTGCCGACCGATACGGGCTTCGCGGTGGGCGTCGCGGGCAGCGACCGCAGCAGGCGTTGCAACCCTTCAGTGTAGTCGGCATCGCAAACGGGGATCGCCTGCCGGTCGGCCATGTACCAAGGCGGCTCGCAGTCTTCGGCAAGCAGCGGCACGATGGGCTTGCCGCGTTTTTTGGCGTGAAGATACTCGACCCGCACCCATTCGCTGCTGTTGGCGGCCGTGGAAACAAGGCTGAGGAATGCGTAGGCGCGCTCGATGCCATCAGCGATCGCCGCAAGCCACACCTCACCGCCGGGGATGTCGCTGGTATCGAGCCAACAGGAGTGGCCGGCATGTTCGAGGTCTGCGACGAGCCGGTCCGCGAGCACCCGATCGGCGCGCGAGTAGCTGACGAAGAGGACCGGCCCGTGCTTGGAACCGCTTCGCTGGGCTGAGGAAGCGGCTGACGACGAAGCAGCCTGCTCCGCCACCGCGAGACAGCGTTGGTCGAGCTCCTCGATCAGCTCGCCAAATGCAGCCTGCTTGTCGTCACCCGCTTCCGCGCGCACGTTTTCGAGAAGAAGCGAGAGCGCATGGCGGGAGCCCAGTGCGCCATGCTCAAGTAGGCCGCGCACGCAGCGGACCACGAAATCCTTCGTGGCGCCGCGCTGGGAGATTGCGTCATACACCTGCCGATGCTCGGCGTGAAAGGCCAGCGTAAGCCAAGTATCGCGACGATCCTCGCCCATGAACGGACTCAGCAGGTCTGCGGCTCGTTCGATGATGTCCATTCGGTAATTTCGCCAGAACGCCCCAGCTGCGCGCACCGTCTCCCGGTCATGCAAAAGCGATTCTGATGTTAGCGTGAAACGAAAACGCCTGGGCGGAGCGCGACTGTCGGTGTGGGCCAGTGACCAGATTGGTTCCTTGGCGCTGGCTCAATCCATCCACGAAGCAGTCATTGCCGAACGTTGAGCAGAATCAGTCGTGAAGCAACGATCCGGCCGAGGTGCCGTTTGCGGACGAACCATTGAAATGTCTCTTACGCAGCGGAAACGGGACGCTCAGCGGTGCCTTCTTGCCACCCCGTCAGTGACGGCTTGTGGCCGTGGGCTGTCCGACGCCGTCGCTACGTCGCCGGCTGGTCAAGATCTCAAACCCGACGTTCGAGGGCCCCCACAAGGCTTTGCGACTTCCGACGGCAGCAGCCATGTGGCCTCACTCCCGCTTCCTTGCTCAACACGAAAGCGAGGATCATGGTTCGTCGGCCGGATCGACGATCTGGAGCCTGAATTGCCAGCCCTCAAACGTCATCAGCATTCGACCGAACTCCTCCCAGGAGACCTCCTGGCCGTCAATTGTGAGCATGGGGGTGTGCCCTGCGACGGAATCGTCCCAATCGATACGTCCGCGCACCGTTTGTTCGGCGATCTGAGGCTCGTGGTCTTCGCACGTAAGGTGCTTAACGGAGAGCATTCGGCGAAGCTTTTCAACCAGTCTCCCAAGCAGCCCAAGCAGATCGTTGTCGGGATCGCCGGCGATCTCACACTGATAGCCGGACGGGTTGCCATCGCGCAACTCGAACGCGTCCATCAACACGATGTGGCCCAGAAGACGTGTCCGGAAGTGGAACTCGTGCGTCTCGCCGGCACAATCGACGAGCCTGACGGGTTCGATCCGGAAGTCTTCGAACTTGTCGTGGCCGGTCAGTCGGGCAACCTCGGTGTTAAAGCATTGACCGCAAAGGTCCCGGTAGCCACCAACGGCATTGCGGAAGCTGACTACCTCGTGACTGGGCACGCGCTCGCCACAGGCTTCGCAGCGAATTCTTCGGGCTTTGCTCATCTCGACTGTCTCCGCGACGTCTTCCCCTTTGGCCCTGCGATTGAAACGAACCCAATGCAGTTCACCAAGTTCCAGATGGCCACCATCACGTGCTTGTCGGAGTCCTCGGGAGCGATCTGACACAGCCACTTCGAAGTCTCCGCCATTACGTAGGCGACCAGATCCTTCTCTGGGTGGTCTGCGATGTATTGCTGGATCGAGCGATGTTGGAGACTCGCACCAAGGTCGTCCGCGAATCCGGCGATGGCGACGAAGCGCTGCAACTGACGGTCCTGGTCAGCCTCGGTGATGAGCGGCCAGATCATCTTCGATGCCTTCATCGCCAGGAAGCAGACGAACAGCATGTCCAACGCGAACTCGACTTTCGACGGTGCCACGCCGAGGCGTGGCAGCACCAGCACCGAAGCGAGCAGGTTCGGCTGGGCATGGAACAACTCGTCGGCAAGGTGTTCTTTGCCCCTCATGTCCAGGGCCTGGGCGCTGTGGATGGCCGTAGCCATGGCGGCAGGCGAGATCCGGCTCATGCTGCGTCTTCCGGCGGCTCCGAAGGAATGAAGGGGATTAATCCTTTCTCATACGCCAGTCGCTGCAGTTCGAGCGGGGCGTCGCGAATGTCCATCATCAGGCCGTCGACCTGCAGGATCCACACCGCCGGATTGTCTGCTACTCGGCTGGGCAGGACCCATTCGTGCGAGAACGGTCCCATCTTGAGCAAGTCGCGGATCACCTTGGACTTGTTCTGCCCGGTGCTCTCGGCGATGGCGAAGAACTCGTAGATGAGCTTCGG
>JAGRFZ010000207.1 GCA_020445785.1 Rhodocyclaceae bacterium | reverse complement strand
GTGCCCGAGGCGGTACTCATGATCACCGACAGCAGCGCGCCGAAGAACACCACCTGGGCGGCAAACGGCATGTGGCCGACGATGAGATTAGGCAGGATCAGCTGCGAATCCTCGGCCATGAAGCGGGTCACCATCTCGGGGTCGATCTGCACCGCCGAATAGGCCAGGAACAGCGGCACCGCGGCGAACAGAAAATAGAAACTGCCGCCGATCACCGTGCCCCACACCGCGACGCCCTCGCTCTTCGCCGAGTTGGCGCGCTGAAACACGTCCTGCTGCGGAATCGAGCCGAAGCCCATGGTCAGCAGCGCCGCCATCCAGGCGATGATGTCCGGCCCGCTCAGCGCCGGCAGCCATTCCAGCTTGCCGGCCCGCGCCGCATGCTCGACCACGACGCCGACCCCGCCGACCATGTCGGACACCAGCCAGGCGATGTAGATGAGGCCGGCGACGATCACGATCATCTGTACGAAGGTGGTCATCGCCACCGACCACATGCCGCCGAACAGCGTATAGACCAGCACCACCGCGGCACCGATCAGCATGCCCTGGTTGGCGCTCAGGCCGCCGTCGGTGAGCACGTTGAAAACCAGCCCGAGGGCCGTGACCTGGGCCGACACCCAGCCCAGGTAGCTCAGCACGATGGCCAGCGAAATCACCAGCTCGATCGGCCGGTTGTAGCGCTCGCGGAAGAAGTCGCCCAGGGTCAAGAGGTTCATCCGGTACAGCGGCCGGGCGAATACCAGACCGAACAGCACCAGGCACAACGAGGCACCGAGGGGGTCGGAGATCAGCCCGATCAGCCCTTCCTCGAGGAAGGTGGCCGAGATGCCGAGCACAGTTTCGGCGCCGAACCAGGTCGCAAACACCATCGCCACCACCACCATCATCGGCAGGTGGCGACCGGCGACGATGTAGTCGCGGGCGTTATGGACCTTGGTGGCGGCGAACAGTCCGATGCCGATCGAGACGGCCAGATAGGCGATGACGAGCCAGAGCAACATGATGGCGGAAGCCCCCTTCCGGCGTGCCGGTGACGAGATGGCACGGCGTGGCGTCACTGGCCGCGGGCGCGGCGCCGACGGTTCGCCGGGCGAATGCAGGAAAAAACGCGCGGATTGTATCAACGATCCCGGCCGCCGGGGGTCGGCCGGAGGCGCCTGCAACCCTGCTTTAGATGCGGCGCGACAGACGGTTCGGGAGCATGATCGGCCTCCGCGCTCGCGCCGCGCACCGGCGGGTGACAGCCGGGCATCGGGCCGGACCGATACCAGACTTTGGTATATCTTGACCCGATCAACGGGAAGGAGGCGCTCATGGCCAGGAACACCAGCGTCACGCTCGGCGATCACTTCGAGGATTTCGTCGCCGAGCAGATCGCGCAGGGGCGCTACGGCTCCGCCAGCGAAGTCATCCGCGCATCGCTGCGCCTGCTCGAAGAGCACGAACAACGGATGACCCTGTTGCGCCGGGCCCTGGTCGCCGGGGAACGGGATGGCGGCGCCGACCAGCCCTTGGACATCGACGACATCCTGCTCGCCGCGCGCGGACCGGCAGGCGCGGATGGCTGAACTCGTCCTGCGCCCCCGCGCCCGGGACGACCCGATCGGCATCTGGCGATTCACCTGCCGCGAATGGAGCGAGGCGCAGGCCGACCATTCCCTGCGCGAGATCGACGCCGGATTCACGCGGCTGTGGGACAATCCCAGGCTCGGCCGAGCGCGGGACGAGGTGCGCCAGAGCTACCGCAGCCTGCGCATCAATCGGAACGTGGCCTTCTACACCCTGGCCGGCGAGACCATCCGCATCGTCCGGGTATTGCATGCACGCATGGATCCGGAAGCGCACTTGTGACGGCACTTGCGATGCGCCACCCCGACATGGCGGCAGCGCCTCGACTGTCCGCCGCACTCTTGCCCGATGCCTGCAGCATGGCCCTTGGTCGAGCGACAATCCAGGATAATGAAGCGTAATGGCTGACTCGCCACGGAGCGATCGATGACCGAGCATCGCCCACCCCGGGTGTTCATCTCCTCGACCCTCGACGACCTCGAAACCCACCGCGCCAAGGCCGTCGACGCGGTGCTGAAACTCGGCTGGCAGCCGATCGACTGCGGCTACTGGGCCGCCGGCGGCAATCCACCGCTCGCCACCTGCCTCGAACGGGTCGAGCAGGCCGACGTCGTCGTCTGCCTGGTCGCCCGCCGCCACGGCTGGACGCCGCCGGACCAGCACGCCGGCGAACACAAGAGCATCACCCGGCTCGAATGCGAGGCGGCCCATCGGCGCGGCGTCGAGATATTGCCCTTCCTGCTCGACGACAGCGCGCCGTGGGATGCGCGACTCAGCGAGGCCGCATGCATCGAGCTAGCCGAACCGGAGAAGATTGCCGAAGTCGCTGCCGAAGTCGCCCGCAACGTTGCCGCCCTGCGCGACTTCAAGACCTGGCTCGACGGCGTCGCCACCCGCCGCCCGTTTGCCAGCGCCGACCAGCTTTGCACCGAAGTGCTCCATGCGCTGAGCGAATGGGGCAAACGCCAAGGCCACGACGACGCGTCGAGCGGCCATGCCGCCACGCTGGAGGCCTATCTGGCCTGGCTGCGGCGCGAATGCGAGAGCGTCGAATTGCTCGGCCTGGACCCGAAGGACAGCCAGAACTTGCGCCTCGGCCAGGTCTATGTGCCGGCCGTCACCGCGGCGAAGGAAGGACCGGACGAGCGCACGCGACGCGAGCCGTGGCAGGGCCCGGCGCTCGACCGCCTGCTGCACCGCCTCGGCGAGGAATCGCTGTACCTTCCCGGCGCCCCCGGCGCCGGCAAATCCACCTTCTGCCGCTGGCTCGCGCTGGTGGTCGCCAGCGGCGAGGTGCCGGCCCACCCGGTCGCCGTGCCGGAGGGCTTCGAGGAGCAGTTGCCGGACGCGCTGCGCGGCCGCTTTCCGCTGCTCGTCCGGCTGCGGGAATGGGCCGACAGCGAGGCCCGCCTGGCCGGCAACGGCCGCTGGAGCGCCGCCCGCCTCCGCGCGGCGCTGACCGACTGGCTAGACCAGAGCCGGCCCGACGGCCTCGACGCCGAGCGCTTCCACGCGCGGCTCCAAGACGGCCCTTGCCTGCTGATTTTCGACGGCGTCGACGAAGTGCCCGAGGCGATCGGTGCCGACCGGCCCCGCCAGAACCTGCTGAGCGGCTTGGCCGACGCCCTCCCCGATTGGCTCGCCGCCGGCCACCGGGTGCTGCTGACCAGCCGCCCCTACGGCCTCGGCCCGGAAGACCGCCGCCGCCTCGGCCTGCCGGTCGCCGAACTGGCCGAGTTGCCGGACGAACTCCAGCACGCCTTCGTGCACCGCTGGTACGCCGCCGCCGACCCGGCCCGGGCCCAGGACAAGGCCGACGGCCTGCTCGGCCATCTCGCCGAGCGGGCCGAGCTCGCGCCGCTGTCGGCCAACCCGATGCTGCTGACCGCGCTGTGCGTCAAGTACGACGAGGGCCGCCGCCTGCCGCGGGACTTCTTCCAGCTCTACCAGAGCCTGGTGGACCAGGTGCTGCACAAGCGCTACCTGACCGAACCCGAGCGCGAGGCCGCCGAGCGCCGCCTCGCCGCGGTGGCGCTGGGCCTGCACCGGGGCACGCCGACGCGGCCGCGCACTAGCCCGGCCGCCGAGGCCGGCTGCGCAAACCGGTCGCCGACATCCTCGCCCGCCACGCCGCCAGTGCCGACTGGCGCCGCACCCTGACCCTGCTGTTCTGCACGCTGGCCGACCGCGACTCGCCGGAAGCGGCGATGACCGGCTTTGCGCCGCTCGCGGCGGCACTCGAACCCGACCGCCTCGGCTCCGGGCCGGAAGCGGCGCTGCTGCTCGCCGACTGCCTGGCAATCGCCCACGCCCGCAGGTGGCAGATCGGTGAATTCGCGCCGGCGCTTAAGACTGCCTGCGAGGCCGCCCTGACCATCCTGCCACCGGCACCACGCGCCCAGCTATGGTCCACGCTCGGCGTGCTCGGCCTCGACGAACGCCCTGGAATCGGCCTGCACGACGGCCTGCCGGACATCGACTGGGTGGACATTCCAGCCGGGGACTTCCTCTACGGCGAAGACAAGCAAACGGCCAGCCTCGGCGCCTACCGGATCGCACGCCACCCGGTCACCCACGTTCAGTTCCAGGCGTTCGTAAACGATGCTGACGGCTACCGGGCCGAGCGCTGGTGGGATGGGCTCAGCGCGCCGCCGGGCGTCGCCTCCGCTCGCTGGCCACGGCCGACCCACCCGCGCGAGACGGTGAGTTGGTTCGAAGCAAACGCCTTTTGCCGGTGGCTCGATGCGAGGCTGCGCGCCGAAGGGCGGCTCGACGGCCCTGATGTCGTGCGCTTGCCAAGCGAACACGAGTGGGAAAAGGCTGCCCGCGGCAGCGATGGTCGCGCGTATCCCTGGGGCGAGTTCGAGGTGGGGCGGGCCAACCTCCATGGCGGGCTGTCAAATGCCGGCCCTAATCACTTTGGTCAAACCGCCCCGGTCGGCATTTATCCGTCGGGCGCATCGCCAGCAGGCGTGCTTGATCTCGTCGGCAATGTGTGGGAATGGTGTGCTGACGTCTACGATGCGGACCACGACGGCGAAGAGATCTGGCGGATGCTACGTGGCGGCGCTTGGTTCCCGACCCATCGCAGTTGCCACGCCGCTTTCCGCTACGGGCTCAACCCCAACTTCCGCCTAGTCTATGTCGGTTTTCGTGTGTGTCTTGCGCCACCCATCCCCTAAAGAGTTGGCCACTGCGCCACCAGACTCTGGCCCCTGGCCGGCTGCTTCTGTGGTCTATGCGCAGCCTCAGCCGCCGGCCAGCGCGCCTGCATCGATCACCTCGATCCGGCACTCCCCGGCCGCCCGCGCCAGCGCGACCATCTGCGCGGTGCCGCCGGGGGCGTCGCCCTGGTCGTGGCCGTCCCACAGCGCGACCAGCACGATCTCGTCGGCGCCCCAGCTCTGCGCCATCTTCATGACCCAGCGGTTGCCCCGCTCCCAGGGGTCGAGCCGGCGGCCGGCGAGCCAGTTGGGCAGGCCGGCGCGGTCGGAGAGCTGGTAGGCCTCGGCGTCGCGCATCAGGTCGAGGTAGCGGCCGCGCCAGGGCTCGCAGTCGGCGAAGGCGGTGCGCGCGAAGTCGGCGGCGGGCATCGGCAGGCAGACCACGCTGCGAATGCCCAGCTCGCGGCACAGCTCGTGGGCGAGGATGTCGGCACCGGGCGCCGCCGAGGCCAGCAGCACGCAGTCGAAGGCCGGGTCCTGGCGCGCCGCGAGCGCCGCGCGGATGCGCGCGCGGGCGGCGGCCTCGGCGGCCGCGGGGAAGCGTGGCGCGTGACGACCGGGGGCGTCGATGCGGTGGCCGGCGAAGACGATCAGCCGGGTCGGGCGTCGCGCGGCGGGGTGGGGCAGCGCCGCGAAGCGGGCGTCGATGGCGTCGATCACCCGACGGGCGAGCCCGGCGCGCAGGCCGAGGGATTCGAACAGCGCGAGCTGGCCGCGGGCGGCGTCCCAGGCGAAGGGCTGGTCGAGGGGGATCGCGTCGCGGTAGCTGGCGAGCACCCGGCCGTCGCGCTGGCCGGGTTCGAGGAACTGCAGGTCGGCGCGGCTGATCGCGGCCCACACCCGTTCGCCGTCATGGGCGGGCAAGTTGGCCAACGCGGCGTCCACGGAGCCGGTCACCAGCACCTGCAGGTCGGTCAGTTCGCGCCGCAGCCGTTCGCGCACGGCGTCGGCTTCGGGGTCGCTGCCGAAGATGTCGTACCAGGCCTCCTCGTTGGCCAGCCCGAGCAGGATGCGGCCGAGCTGGCAGGCATTGACGCCGGAATAGAAGTGGTTGAGATCGGCCCGGTAGGCGGCCCGATAGGCCTCGTAGCAATCGAGCAACCGGCGGCTGACCGCAATCCGGCGGCGCGCGGCCGGGTCGTCGATTGCAGCGAAGGCCAGACGCCAGCGGGTCTTGCCGTTGCGGCTCTTCAGTGCCGTCACCTCGGCACGCTGGCGGCGGTCGAGTCGATCGTTCGCGAGCAGGCGCTCGATCGCCTGGTCCGATCGGCCGAGCCGACCGATGTCGTCGGTGGCGCGGTAGAGCCGTTCGCAGACATTGGCCAGGGCCAGGTTGGCCTCGATGTCGTCGTCGCGCTGCTCGCGGACCGCCAGCCAACTGGCCTCGGCGCCGGCAAAATCCTTCAGTTGCCATTGGGCGTGGGCGACCAGACGCAAGCCCTCGCGCTCGAAGCGCAGGCCGCGCACTTCGTCGGCGAGCAGCCGCAGCCAGCCGGTGGCCGCTGCCTGGCGGGCGCGCTCGACCTCTTCGGCGAAGTCGAGGGGCACGACGACGATGTCGGACGGGTCGGCCTCGCGCAGGCTCGGCAGCATCCGGAACACCGGGCTGTCGGCCTTTCGGGCGGAGACCCGGGTCGCGGCGATCGTCGCGACCAGCGCGTCGAGAGCCTCCTCCGGGGTGGCCAGCGGGTAGGCGAGGTAGCGGTCGGTGAGCAGGTCGAAGGGCGGGGTCTCGGCGCTCGGCCGGCCCTTCACGAGGACCGTGCCCTTGCGCCGCAGTGCGTGGCGGATGCCCAGCTCGTAGAAGACGTTGGCGTTGTGCAGGGTGACGTCGCAGATCACCAGGTCGGCCTCGACGATCAGCGCGAACATGTCCTCGCGGATGTTGCCGGCGTCGATGATCTCGCCCGTGGTGCTGCCGTCCAGGCCGTTGGCGTCGAGCGCGGGTGCGAACAGCACCTGGTGGATCCGCTCGAAATCGATCGTTCGGCCGGAACCGTCGCGCTTCTCGCCGAACGGCCGGATCACGAAGGCGCGCGCCATCACGGCGCCCCGGCCACGCGCCGCCCGCCCGCTGCCTCAGTCGGCCGGCTCGTACATGGCTTCGAACTTGTCGCGGCTGATGCAATAGGCATCGCTGCCGTCCTCGTTGTTGGACACCAGATAGTCGCCGGCACGGTAATGGGATTCGCCCTCCTTGGTGGCGACCTTGCCGTCCACCTCGGCCTGTTCGGCCCAGATCGGCGTGGTCTTGACGTAGTGCCCGGGGCGCACCCGACGATAGGTCCGCTCGAACACCTCGGCATCCACGGTATAGACGTCGCCGTCGTTGTCCACCAGCCAGTCGCCGGCCTTGCAGCGCTGCTCGGCGCCCCACTTGCGATAACGAAAGGCCGCCCCTTCGAGGTCGAGGCGGACGCCGACGACGAACTGGTCGGCCCTCTTGCGGTAGCGCCTGCGCGTGCTCATCGGCGACTTCTCCTGGTGGCGCGGCGCGTCTGCCGCTGCAACGGTTGCAACCGGCGGCAGGAATTCATGCCGGTTGTCTCAGTGTATCGGCGATCGTGTCGGCGGCCCAATCCAACTCCCGCTGTTCGATCACCAGCGGCGGCGCGAAGCGCAGCACGGTGTGGTGGGTGTCCTTGGTCATGATGCCGCGCGTCAGCAGGGCCTCGGCTGCGCGCGCTGCGTCGAGCCGCTCGGGATCGAGGTCGACACCGATGAACAGGCCGCGCCCGCGGACATCGCGAACGGCGCCACCGAGCAGCCCCTCGAGCTGGCGGCGGAAGCGCTCGCCGGCGCCCGCCGCGTGCTCGCACAGATTTTCGTCGACGATGACGTCCAGCGCTTCGAGCGCGACTGCGGCCGCCAGCGGATTGCCGCCGAACGTCGAGCCGTGGTCGCCGGGTCGGAACACGCCCATCAACTGGCGGTCGGCAAGAAAGGCGGAGACCGGCAGGAGGCCGCCGCCCAGTGCCTTGCCGAGGATCACGCCGTCCGGCCGCACGCCCTCGTGGGCGCAGGCCAGCAGCTTGCCGGTGCGGCCGAGCCCGGTCTGCACTTCGTCGGCGATCAGCAGCACGTGGTGGCGCCGGCAGATTTCGGCGCAGCGGGCGAGATAGCCGTCCGGCGGCAGCCGGATGCCGCCCTCCCCTTGGATCGGCTCCACCAGGAAGGCGGCGGTGGTCGGCGTGATCGCCGCCTCCAGCGCGTCGGCATCGCCATAGGGAATGCACTTCAGGCCCGGCGGGAAGGGGCCGAAGCCGTCGCGGTACTGGGCCTCCGACGAGAGCCCGACGATGGCGATCGAGCGGCCGTGGAAGTTGCCTTCGCAACTGATGATCTCGGCCTGATCCGCCGCCACCTGCTTGACCTCGTAGGCCCATTTGCGGGCCGCCTTCAGCGCCGTCTCGACCGCCTCGAGGCCGGTATTGACCGGCAGCGCCGCCTCGTAGCCGAACAGTTCGCACAGGCGCTCGAGCAAGAGCGGCAGGCGGTCGGTGCTGTAGGCGCGCGAGGTCAGTGCCAGGCGCTGAGCCTGCCCCGCCAGCACCTGCAGCAGGCGCGGGTGGCCGTGACCGAGGCTGACCGCCGAATAGGCGCTCATCATGTCGAGGTAGCGGCGGCCGGCGACGTCCCACAGCCACACTCCGGCGCCGCGGGCGAACACCACCGGCAACGGATCGTAGTTGTCGGCGCCGTAGTGCTGCTCGAGCTCCCGCAGGGCTCGTGCGGACGGTCCCAGCGCGGCGACTGCGAACTCCCGGGCCCAGGCCGGCGCCTGCTGGGCCCGGGCGAGCCCGAAGGCCAGCAGGTCGGGGCAGGCCCGCAGCGCATACAGCGCGGCCGCCAGCGGACCCGGCGACAGCGCGCGGCCGGCCAGGGCCGACAGGTCGAGGCTGACGACGAAGCCGCCCGGCGCGCTGCGTGCCACCGACAAGGCGTCGCAGAACACCGCGTCGAGCCCGCGGCGCCGGATCTCGTCGCGCTTGAACAGGCGAATGCCCAGGCGCGACACCCGCGCGAGTTCGGCCTCGCGCCATTCGTGGGCGGCGACCACGCAGACGCTGGCAGGATCGAGGAAGGGAAAGGGCTGGCCGTCGGCCGGTGCGACTTCGCCGAGCAACTGGGGGATCAGACTGTGCCCGCCGCCACCGGCGTCGTCGGTGTCGGTCAGGCTCGCCTCGAGACGGGCGTCGATCAGGATCAGGCCGACGCGGCCCTGGGTGCGTCTGGCGCGAGCCACCCCCTGCCAGGCACCGGCGGTGGCGGTCTGGTCCGGCGACAGCAGCAGCGGCGTTTCGCCGTTGCCCACCGCGGCCGCGCACACCCCGGCGAGATGCTGCAGCCGTTCGGCCGGCTCGGCGTCGCCGCTGCCCGGCCCTTCGAGGCTGCCGTGCCAGCGCACGGCGATGCCGGCACGCTGTAGTTCGCGCAGCAGCGAGTCATGCAGGCGGGTGCTGTCCCCCGCCATTTCCACCAGCAATACGTTGCGCGCCTTGTCCGGCCCGGTGTCGTTGTCAGCCGTCATCGACCCTCTCCCTCGGCTCGTCGCGGTCGCGGGCGCGCCGCCATCGCTGGTGCGCAGCACGGCGGCGGCCCCGCCCTTTCGCCGTTAGATGAAGCGCTCGGCCGATTCGTTCGCGGCGCCGGCGCGACTCACGTGCCGAACAGCCGCCACCCTTCGACCGCCACCAGTATCGTCAGCAACAGGCCGACCAGGGTGACCACACGCGATTGACGGCGCTGCGCCTCGGCCAGACGGGCGAGTTCCTGACGCGTCTCGGCCAGCACCTCGGGGGTGGCCAGCGCACGATGCACCAGGCGCGGCAGTTGCGGCAGCGTGCCGGCCCAGCCCGGCGCCTCTTCGCGGGCATGACGCACCAGCGCCCGCCACCCCACCTGTTCGTGCATCCAGCGCTCGAGGAACGGCTTGGCGGTCTTCCACAGGTCGAGGTCGGGGTCGAGCTGGCGCCCCAGCCCTTCGATGTTGAGCAGGGTCTTTTGCAGCAACACCAGTTGCGGCTGCACTTCCATCTCGAAGCGTCGGGCGGTCTGGAACAGGCGCAGCAGGGTCTTGCCGAAGGAGATGTCCTTCAGCGGCTTGTCGAAGATCGGCTCGCACACCGCCCGGATGGCGCCCTCGAACTCGTCCACACGGGTGCCCGCCGGCACCCAGCCGGCCTCGATGTGGGCCTGGGCGACGCGCTTGTAGTCGCGCTTGAAGAAGGCCAGGAAATTCTGCGCGAGGTAGTTCTTGTCCACCTCGTTGAGGGTGCCCATGATGCCGAAGTCGAGTGCGATATAGCGGCCGTCGCGATGGACGAAGATGTTGCCGGGGTGCATGTCGGCGTGAAAGAAGCCGTCGCGGAAGACCTGGGTGAAGAAGATCTCGACCCCGGCCCGGGACAGCGCCGAAAGATCGGTACCCTGGGCGCGCAGCGCGGAAATCTGGGAGATCGGCACGCCGCGCATGCGCTGCATCACCATCACCGAACGGCTGCAGTAGTCCCAATACACTTCCGGCACCAGCAGCAGCGTGGAGTCCTTGAAGTTGCGTCGCAGTTGCGAGCAATTGGCGGCCTCGCGGCCGAGGTCGAGTTCGTCGCTGAGGTATTTGGCGAATTCGGCCACGACTTCCCGCGGCTTCAGGCGTCGCCCCTCGGGCCACAGCTTTTCGAGCAGCATGGCGGCGGCCTCGAGCAGCGACAGATCGTGGGCGATCACCCGCTCGATGCCGGGCCGCAGCACCTTGACCGCGACCTCGGTGCCATCCGGCAGCGCCGCGAAATGCACCTGGGCGACCGAGGCCGATGCCACCGGGGTTCGCTCGAAGCCGACCAGCACCTCGTCCACCGGGCGCCCGAACGCTGCCTCGATGACGGCGATCGCCTGCTCGGACGGAAACGGCGGCACCCGGTCCTGCAGGGCTGCGAGCTCATCGGCAAGATCCGGCGGCAGCAGGTCGCGCCGGGTGGACAGCATCTGGCCGAACTTGACGAAGATCGGCCCGAGCGATTCGAGGGCGCGGCGCAGCCGCACCGCGCGCGGCTCGCGGAACTGCCGCCAGAAGAAGAAGAACCGCCACACTGCCGGCAGCCGCCCGCTGGCGTCGGCGTCGAGCACCAGTTGGTCGAGTCCGAAACGCAGGCCGACGGTGACGATCTTGGCGAGACGCAGCAGGCGCACGGCGGGGGCTTTTGCGGGGAAAGCCGGAATTGTGCCCGCAAAGGTCCCACGGGGGAAATCCCGCCACTTCGCGAGCGCCGAGAAATATGACGCAGGCGTTGCATCGGGGCACCTTGCGCTTCCTGGCGCGGCTGCTTGAATACAGGCACCGCGGCATCCCGTCCGCCCACCCAGGAGAAGGCAATGAGCAAGCGCGCCCTGTGCATCGGCATCAACGACTACCCCGGCACCGACAGTGACCTCGCGGGCTGCGTCAACGACGCCGCCGACTGGCGCGACGCGCTCACTGCCCGCGGCTTCGAGGTTGCCAGCCTGATCGACGATGCGGCCGACAAGGCTGCGATGGTCGCGGCGATCCGTGGTCTGATCGACGGCGCCTCGGGCGGCGATTCGCTGGTCATCACCTATTCCGGCCACGGCACCTGGGTGCCGGACGACTCGGGCGACGAAGCCGACGGGCGCGACGAGGCCCTGTGCCCCCATGACATCGCCGAAGGACAGGCACTGCTGGACGACGAACTGCACGAACTCCTTCGCTTGCGCCCGGCGGGTGCCCGCATCGTGCTGATTTCCGACAGCTGCCACTCGGGCTCGGTCAGCCGCGGCCGCGAGGAGGATCTCGACCCGGGCCTGCCCCGCGCCCGCTTTCTGCCGCCGGCAGCATGGATGCAACGGCTGCCGACGGGCCTCTCGGCCCGCCCGCCGATGTTGTGGAGCGGCCTCGCGCGCGCCGGCGGCGACGTGCTGATGGCCGGCTGCATGGACACCGAATACAGTTGGGATACGCGCTTCGGCGGACGCGCCAACGGCGCCTTCACCTATTACGCGCTGAAGACCCTGGGTCAGTTGGGCGCGGATGCCACCTACCGGGACTGGCACGCCGCGATCGGCAACTACCTGCCATCGACACGGCTGCCGCAGCATCCGCAGATCCTCGGCAGCCGCAGCACCCGCAACTTCCGGGTGTTGTCCTAGCCATCCCTCGGGCGCGAGGCGGCGCGCCTGCGGCGGTCGCTGGTGCCCGCCCATCGGACCTGCGGCCACATCCGATCCGCGGCAGACCGGCCCGGACGACCGACGCGGAGGTCGCGCCGTGCGGCCGTTCCCGACCGCACCGGCCCGCGGTGACAGGTCGAAGTGGGCGGCGACCGCAGGGCGGCGTGGTTGTGCTGTAGAATAATGGGTTTTCTGAAGTTCCGTCCCGATGAGTTCCGACCCCAAGACCCAACTGGCCGATCTGCTGCGCCGCGCGCTTGCCAGCGTGGCGCCCGGGCACGCCGACACGCCGATCGTGCTCGAGCGCCCGAAGCAGGCCAGCCACGGCGATTTCGCCGCCAACCTCGCGTTGCAGCTTGCGAAACCGCTGCGCCGCAGCCCGCGCGAGCTGGCCGCGATGCTGATCGCCGAGTTGCCGGCCTCGCCGCTGATCGCGGGGTGCGAGGTGGCGGGTGCGGGCTTCATCAATTTCCGCCTCGCGACGAGCGCCAAAACCGGTGTCGTAACCGCCGTACTGGCCGCCGCCGACGCCTACGGACGAGGCGAGCGCAGCGGCAGCCGGGTCCAGATCGAGTTCGTCTCGGCCAACCCGACCGGACCGCTGCACGTCGGCCACGGACGCGGCGCCGCCTACGGCGCTTCGCTGGCGGCGGTGATGGACTTCGCCGGTTTCGACGTCTCACGCGAGTACTACGTCAATGATGCCGGCCGCCAGATGGACATCCTCGCGCTATCTACCTGGCTGCGTTATCTCGCCGAGTTCGGCGTGCTGGTGCCGTTTCCGGGCAACGCCTACCAGGGCGACTACGTGCTGGCGATGGCGCGCGAGATCAAGGCGGGCCACGGCGACCGCTTTGCCGGCGTCAGCGCGGCCCAGGTGCTGGCCGACGCCCCCGACGCGGCCCAGGACAGCGAGGCCCACCTCGACGCGCTGATCGGCAACGCCAAGCGCCTGCTCGGTGAAGACTGGCACTGGATCCACGATTTCGCGCTGACCGAACAGCTCGGCGACGGGCGCGAGGACCTCGAAGCGTTCGGCGTGCGCTTCGACTGCTGGTTCTCGGAGAAGAGCCTGTTCGATACCGGCCTGGTCGAACGCGCGGTCGGCGAGCTCGAGCGTCGCGGCCACATCTACGTGCAGGACGGCGCCCGCTGGTTCCGCTCGACCGACTTCGGCGACGAAAAGGATCGGGTGGTGCAGCGCGAGAACGGGCTGTTCACCTATTTCGCCTCGGACATCGCCTACCACCTCAACAAGTACGAGCGCGGTTTCGACCGCGTCATCGACATCTGGGGCGCCGACCACCACGGCTACATCCCGCGGGTGCGCGGCGCGCTCGTCGCGCTCGGCATCCCGGCGGCGTGGTTCGAGGTCTCGCTCGTCCAGCTCGTCAAGGTGGTGCGCGGCGGCGACGAGGTGAAGATGTCGAAGCGCTCGGGCGAGTTCGTGACGCTGCGCGACCTGTTCGAGGAGACCGGCGTCGACGCCGCCCGCTACTGGTTCCTGATGCGTCGCGGCGA
>JAGRFZ010000071.1 GCA_020445785.1 Rhodocyclaceae bacterium | reverse complement strand
AGCAGAAGTACATGCTCGGTGACGACTTCTCGATGCTGGACGTCGCCATCGCGCCGCTGCTGTGGCGCCTCGAGCACTACGGCATCGAACTCGGCAAGGCGGCCGCGCCGCTGATGAAGTACGCAGAACGGATCTTCAGCCGCCAGGGCTTCATCGACGCCCTGACGCCGTCCGAGAAAGTGATGCGCCGCTGATCGGCCGATGCGGCGGTGGTGTGGTTGGGCCGCACCGCCGTCGCCAGGAAGTCCCATGACCGAATCCACCAAACCCTACCTGATCCGTGCCATCTACGAATGGTGTGTGGACCAGGGTTTCACGCCTTATGTCGCCGCGGCCGTGGACGAGCGGACGCGCGTTCCGCCGGGCTATGCCCGGGATGGACAGATCGTGCTGAACGTGTCGGCGGATGCCACCAACGGCCTGCAGTTGGGCAACGATCTGGTGACCTTTCAGGCACGCTTTGCCGGCAAGGTCCAGTCGATCTCGATTCCGGTCGAAAACGTCCTGGCGATCTACGCGCGCGAGAACGGACACGGCATGGCATTCGAGGTCGAGGCGCCGGGCCACGACCATGCGCTCGACGCCGAGACGGAGGCTCCGGTCAGCGGAGAGCCGCCGGCGCCGGAAACCGATCCGGATCCGGATCCGGATCCACCACCGGCCGGTGGCAAGGGTGGACACCTGCGCATCGTCAAGTAGATCACGGTCCCGCTCCGCGGCGGTGTTCAGGACCTCGCGAGAAACGGGAAATCGGGTTGCGGCGCTCGCCCCTGCATCAGTTCCGAGAGACATTGGGCGGAGCCACAGCTGAGTGTCCAGCCGAGGCTGCCGTGGCCGGTATTGAGCCACAGACCGGGCAGGGCGCCGGCGCCGATGTGGGGTACGTTCGACGGTGTGGTCGGGCGTAGTCCGCACCAGTGCTCCGCCTCTTCGACGCGGCCGGCCGCGGGAAAGTGGCGCTCGAACCAATCCAGCAGGGCGCCCGAACGGGACGGATTGGGGCCGAGGTCGAAGCCGGCCAGCTCGGCGGTGCCGGCAATTCGGACTTTTTCGCCCAGGCGCGAGCAGACGATGCGCCGGCTTTCCTCGGTCAGGCTGACCTTCGGCGCCAGTTCGGGGCTGGCGGGCGACACTGTCACCGAGTAGCCCTTGACCGGGTAGATCGAGAGCTTCGACCCGCTCGGGACGAATCGGGGCGAGTGGCTGCCGAGACACACCACGACCGCATCGGCGTCGACCCGCCGGCGTTCTCCCCGCGTGCACACCCACGCGCCGGTGACGCGTCCTTGATCGATGCATAGCGCCGAAACACTGGCGTCGAAGCTGAAGCGCACGCCGGCTGCTCGGGCATGCGCCGCCAACTGCTGGGCGAAGCACCGGGCATCGCCGGATTCGTCGTCGGCGGCATAGAGCGCGCCGGCCAACGGCTCGAGATCGCCTGCCAGCGCCGGCTCGATCCGTTCGCAGCCGGCGCGGTCGAGCAGCTCGGTGGTGATCCCGAGCGCGCCCAGCGTCACCATGCGTCGCTGTGCGGCGCGCAGTTCCTGGGAATCCCTGAGCAGATGCAGGATGCCTGCGCTGCGCTGCCGGTAGTCGAGTGGGAGTTGCGCCCGCAGCGCCCGCAGGCAGGCCCGGCTATGGATGGCGAGGGCCGCGATGGCGCGCGTGTTGCGCTCGCTGCGCGAAGGAAGGCACTCGCGTGCGAAGGCCAACGCCCAGCGCCACAGCGCCGGATCCAGGCGCGGGCGCACGAGCAGTGGCGCGTCGGCCCGTCCGAGCCACTTGAGGATCGTCGCCGGCGCCGACGGATTGGACCAGGGCTCGGGGTGGCTGACCGAGATCTGGCCGCCGTTGGCGAAACTGGTTTCCTGGGCCGCGTCCGGCTGGCGGTCGACGACCGCCACCTCGAAGCCGGCCTGGCGCAGATACCAGGCGCTGGTGACGCCGGTCAGACCGGCGCCCAGCACCAGAACGCGCTGCGGAATTGGATTGGCTTGCACGGCTCGATGTCGGACTGCACTGACGGCGGGGCTCGAGTCGGGATAGTAACCTGAGCGCAGGAACTTGCTCCTCGCCTGGCCCGGGTGCACGCTGCGCCAGCGTGACGCGACGGTGCGCGCGCGGACGGTTCGCGGGATAATCCGCCCCGACAGCCACCGACGGCCCGGAGAAATCATGAAACGCATCACCCTGACCCAGTTTCTGATCGAGAACCAGCGCAAGGCCCATGTCACGGCAGATCTGCGGTTGTTGATCGAGGTCGTTGCCCGAGCCGTCAAGGCGATCAGCTGCAACGTCGCCAAGGGCGCGTTGGCCGGAGTGCTCGGCGAGGCAGGCTCCGACAACGTGCAGGGCGAGGCGCAGAAGAAGCTCGATGTCATCGCGAACGAGATCCTGCTGCAGGCCAACGAGTGGGGCGGCCATCTGGCGGCGATGGCGTCCGAGGAGGAGGAGGGGATCTGGAAAATTCCGTCCGACTATCCGAAGGGAGGATACCTGTTGCTGTTCGATCCGCTCGATGGCTCCTCCAACATCGACGTGAATATCTCGGTCGGTACGATCTTTTCGGTGCTGCGCTGCCCCCGCAACACGGTGGAACCCAACGAAGCCTCCTTTCTGCAGCCCGGTACCGCCCAGGTCGCGGCCGGCTACGCCCTGTACGGACCGTCCACCTTGCTGATCCTGAGCGTCGGCAACGGTGTCCATGGCTTCACCCTGGATCGCGAGATGGGCAGCTTCGTCTATACGCATCCCGACCTCGAGGTGCCCGAGCAGACCAGCGAGTACGCCATCAATTCGTCCAACGCCCGATACTGGGAACCGCCCGTGCAGCGTTACGTGGGCGAGTTGCAGCGTGGCGCTGCCGGACCGCGGGGCAAGGACTACAACATGCGGTGGGTGGCCTCGATGGTCGCCGACGTCCATCGCATCCTGACGCGTGGCGGCGTCTTCATGTACCCCATGGACGAAAAGAACCGAGAGAAGGGCGGCAAGCTTCGGTTGATGTACGAGGCCAATCCGATGGCAATGCTGGTGGAACAGGCGGGTGGGGCTGCCAGTACCGGGCGCAGTCGGATTCTCGATGTGCAACCCGAGCGCTTGCACCAACGCATTCCGGTGATTCTCGGTTCGCGCAGCGAAGTGGAAGCGGTCGAGCGCTGCTACCGGGAAGCCCGCGAGGGCGGCGGATGAGTACCTGGTGCGCGACTGGCCGGTTGGCGGCTGTCGTTCGTCGCGCGGTGTGCGCGCTGCTGGTGCCGGTCTGGCTGGCGTCGGCTGCCGCCGAGGCACGCGCCGAAGGAAAGATCTTGCTGCAGGCGCCGGAGGCCGTCGCGCCGCTGCTCGAGAAGTATCTGACGGTGTTGAAGAGTGACCATTCGCAGCAACTCGCCAGCTTCAACGACCGCATCGCACTGACGCGACGAACCCGCAAGGAGGCCGCCAATCTGCTGGCCACGGAGGGCTATTTCGCGCCCCTGATCCGGCTCGAGAAGGCCGACGCCGGCGACTGGAATCTGGCCGTCGAAACGGGGCCGCGGGCCACGGTGGGGTCGGTGGATCTGAGCCTGCGCGAGGGCGGGGCCCTGGACGGCGCCGAGGCGGCGAACCAGCTGGAAGCCCTGCGCAAGCGCTGGACGCTCGGTGTCGGTGCGCCGTTCACCCAGTCGGCCTGGGATGCCGGCAAGGCCTCGTTGCTGGCCGATCTGACCCGGCACGAGTTTGCCGCGGCGCGGATCAGTGCCAGCCTCGCCAAAGTCAATCTGGAGGCCGCCACGGTCGATCTGCAGGTCGAGGTCGATCCCGGCCCGCGTTTCCGCTTCGGCGAAGTCGAAGCTCGCGGGCTGGATCTGTACGACACGGACCTGGTGCGGCGCTACCGCCCGCCGGAGCCCGGTACGCCGTACGACGAAGATGAGCTGCTGGCGTTTCAGACCCGTTTGCAGAACACGCCATATTTCGCGTCGGCGGTGGTCGAGATCGACCGCGAACCCGAGGCCGCCGCGGCGACCCCGGTGCGTGTGTTGGTGGGGGAGGCCAAGCCGAAGCGCCTGAGCCTCGGGGCAGGCTTCAGCTCCAACAACGGCTATCGCGCCGAAATTGCCTACCGCAACGCCAATCTGTTCGGTCGGGCGTGGCAACTGGTGAGCGGCCTGCGCATCGAGCAGCGTGAGATGCTGGCCTACGCCGACGTATTCCTGCCCCCCAACCCTGCCGGCTATCAGGACAGCTTCGGCGCGCTGCACGAGCGCAGCGACCACGAGGGCCTGAAGGTGTCGCGAGAGGCCTTTGGGGTGACCCGGACCTATCCGTGGGAAAAGGGCGAGATCTCGGTGTCGATCCGTTACCAGCGCGAACGCACGACCCCGGACGGCAGCGAATCATCCACCCAGAAGGCACTCACCGGCGATCTCGCCCTGCTCTGGCGGGAGGTGGACGACGTGCTCGAGCCGCGGCGCGGATTCGTCGCGTACGGCCGCGTCGGTGGCGCCGCGAAGGCCGCCCTGTCGACCCAGAACTTCGTCCGCAGCTATGGCCGCCTGCAGGTCTACCTGCCGGTGGCGGAACGTGACGTGCTGACCCTGCGCGGCGAACTCGGCAAGACCGTCGCCACCAGTCGCGACGGCATTCCCCAGGACTTCCTGTTCCGTGCCGGCGGCAGCCAGTCGGTTCGTGGCTACGGGTACCGCAGTCTCGGCGTCGAGGACGGCGGCGCAGTGGTCGGTGGCCGCTACCTGGCCACCATGAGCGCGGAATACACCCATTGGCGGCCCGATGGCCTGGGCTACGCTGCCTTTATCGATGCAGGCAACGCCGTCGACGAGGCCGACGACTATCGACCCTTGCTCGGCTATGGTGTCGGCGGTCGCTGGAAGAGCCCTGCCGGTCCCCTCGCGCTGGATCTGGCCTACGGTCAGGACGAGCGCCGCTTCCGTCTCCATTTCGCGATTCTCGTGGCCTTCTGAGCGCTTTCCGAAGGCCGCCACCGGGCGTTGCCACGATGCCGTCTGGCGTGGGGCGGGGCGGTCGGGCCGACCCCGGCCGAGAGCCCCGAGCGGGGCTGTGGCGCTCCCCCCACGGATGCATTCCGGCGCCGGCTTCCGCGCCCTTTTGAGCACAAAAGCCGCGTTTGTTGTGTCTGTGCAACAAAGAGCCGGCCGATCCCGCCAGAATGCCGCGTTTTCCTTGCGCAGCCCGTGATCAACTACGCAAAATCGATGCAACTTCTCAATCGAGAGGTAAGTCGGGGCGTTTGCCAAAGCCCCCAACTTAAAGCCAAGAGGAGAAACACATGCAGAAAAAGCTGATCGCTCTGGCCGTGGCCGGCCTCGTTGCCGCTCCGGCCTTTGCTCAGTCGAACGTCACCGTCTACGGCATCATCGATGCCGCCGTTGCCTACGGCACCGCTGGTGACTCCACCTATACCGGCCTGCAGAACGGCGTTCTGTCCGGCAACCGTTTCGGCCTGAAGGGCTCGGAAGACCTGGGCAACGGCCTGTCGGCCGTGTTCACCCTGGAGCAGGGCTTCAACGTCGGTGACGGCTCGCCCAACTCCAGCCGCCAGTTCCACCGCCAGTCGTACGCCGGCCTGAAGGGTGGTTTCGGTACCGTTGCCCTGGGTCGCCAGTACGCGCCGGGTTACCTCTGGACCGCTCGCATCACCAACGCCCTGGGCGCCGGTGCCTACGAGCCGCAGGCCATCCTCGGCTTCTCCAAGGGCCTGACGATCACTCCGGGATCGGGTGCCCGTTGGGACAACTCGATCAGCTATGACACGGGCAACATGGGCGGCCTGAACGTTCGCGCCATCTACTCGTTCCAGAGCACCATGAGCGAAGTCGACGGTGGCCCCGACGCTTCCGACGACGACCGCATCGGCCTGGGCGTTGCCTACAACGCCGGCCCGCTGAAGCTCGGCCTGGTCTACCACCAAGTGAAGGGTGCCGACGAGGATACCGACGAGGTCTATCTGGCGGGTGCCTACGATCTGGGCGTGGTTGCGCTCAACGCCAGCGTCCAGCAAGGCAAGCGTGACGAGAATGCCGCCGCCGGCGTGAGCGAGCTCGACGTCATGATCTACACGATCGGTGCCACCGTTCCGGTCGGTCCGGGCACCTTCCACGCGTCCGTCGGTCAGCTCTCCGACGACGCCATCGACGATGCCGATTCGACCTCGGCCTCGATCGGCTACACCCAGTCGCTGTCGAAGCGCACCAACGTGACCTTCGTGGTCAACCACACCACCAACGACGACGGCGCCTCCCGTGGCGTGCTGGTCTCCGAGGCCGGTGAAGGTTCGACCTCGGTCGCCGCTGGCCTGCGTCACACGTTCTGATCGTCCTCGACGATCGAACCGGAAACGGGCGCTTCGGCGCCCGTTTTTTCGTCTACCCGGCGGTGGCTGGTCTGCGCGCCCGAGCGCTCCTGCCGGAACCGGCGGAAAGGGGGGCTGTGGGCGGCGATCCCGCGCGAAGCCGGGCCTCGCGCAACGCCGGCTTCGCCCATGGCGCGGATGTCGCGGGCGCTACTGCAGCTTCTTCAGATATTCCTTGGTGAACAAGCGGGCCGGGATTTCCCGCAGCAGCATTTCTTCGTAGGTCAGTACCGAGACCTGCCCCTGTTTCAGTGCATCCGTCATCACCAGCCGCGTCGGCCGCACTTCGCCGGCGATCTCGCGATAATCTTCGTAGCTGCAGGTCTTGAGCAGCCGCCCCGAGAGTGAATAGAACTCCGCTTTCATCGGGCGCCCGAGCTCGGCATCGACCCAGAGCTTGACCCGCGCGTAGGTGACGCCGCGTCCCTTGGCCTTGAGTTCCAATACCTCGGCCTGCCGCTCGCCGATCGATTCGATGCCGGTCAGCGAGGCCTCGTAGTCGCCCGAAAAATTGGCGCGCGCCAGATCGCCGTTGGCCACCTGGCCGGTCAGTCGCTGAGACAACGACAGTCGCACCGGCTGCGAAACCCGTGGCAGGAACACCCACAGGTCACGCCCCTTCATCAGCATCGCCTGGCCGCGTTCCGAAGCGGGTTCCATGGTCAGCACCACTGAGTCCTCCTTGCCCTTGGACAGGACGCGGTATTTGCGGGCATCCGAATCGCCGTCCGCGTCGCGGCTCTCGATCGAAATATCCACCTGGTAGTCCGATGTCGGGAAGCGGATATTGTCCACCCGCTCGACGATCTTTGCCGCGTTCCGCTCGGCCTCGGCGGCGAATGCGGGGGTGGCGGCCCACAGGGTGGCGCACAGGGCAACTGCAATACTTGTCAAACGAGGCCCGATGGCCGTTACTGGTCCGCTTTGCACGGTGGTATCCTCCTCATCTTTCTCGAAGCCCAAGGGCCTGGATGGCAATCGTCGAACTCCGCAATGTTAGCAAGCGCTACCGCCTGGGTGAGCAGGATGTCATAGCGCTGAACAATGTTTCGCTATCCATCGAAGAGGGCGTGTTCCTGGCGATCGCCGGGCCGTCCGGCAGCGGAAAGTCGACGATGTTGAACCTCATCGGCTGCATCGATACGCCTTCCGAGGGCCAGGTCTGGGTTGCCGGCAACGATGTGTCGGGGCAGACCCCGGACCAGCTTGCCGACCTCCGGGCACGGACGATCGGCTTCATCTTCCAGACGTTCAATCTGCTGCCGGTGCTGTCGGCGGCCGAGAACGTCGAATATCCCCTGCTGCAGTTTCCGGAACTCTCGAAGCAGGATCGGCTGAAGCGCGTGCGCAAGTTTCTGGCCATGGTGGGCCTGCGAAACTTCATGGACCACCGGCCCAACCAGCTTTCGGGTGGTCAGCGCCAGCGCGTTGCGATCGCGCGTGCGCTGGCCACCCACTCCAAGATCGTGCTCGCCGACGAGCCCACCGCCAACCTCGATCGCAAGACTGGCGAGGGCATTCTGAAGCTGATGAAGCAAATCAACCGCAAGGCGGGTACGACCTTCATTTTTTCGACCCACGACCGAAGAGTCATGAACATGGCCGACAGGTTGGTCCGGGTCGAGGACGGTCAGATCACCAAGCTCGGGGTCCAGGGTCCGGACGGCTGGGTCTTCGTCCAGGACCGGACGCGGGGCGAGGAAGACCCAGAGGTCTGATTTTCGTCGGTCGCCCGCCAACAGCTATTCAGGGGATTGTCGATGGGGAAGAGGATGGTGGCGTCGCTGGCGCTGCTGATGAGTGCGGGGTCGGTCGCCGCGGCGGATTCGCTGGACGATCTGCTGGCGATGCCCGGGGAGGCGCCGAAGGCGGTTCAACCCTTTGCCTTCGTCGAGGGCGCCGCGGCCAGGACGATCGCCGGGGATGACCATTGGTCGAAGCTGCGCGTGCGCCTCGAAGGGGGGGCGAGCGGCAGTTTCGGTGACGGCATGCGCTGGAAGCTGGCGGCGCGGGTCGATGCCGACCATGCCTATGTGATCGAGGACGACTTCTACCCGCTCGACGTGCGCCGGGATCAACGTGCCGATTTCATGCTTCGCGAGGCCTACGTGGATGTCCCCCGGGGGGACTGGGAGTTCCGCCTCGGCCGGCAGCACATCGTGTGGGGCGAAATGGTCGGGCTCTTCTTCGCGGACGTCGTTTCTGCCCGCGACGTGCGGGAGTTTCTGCTGCCGGATTTCGATCAACTCAGGATTCCCCAATGGGCGGCGCGGGCCGAGTACTTCGGCACTGCGGATTTCCATGCCGAGCTGATCTGGATTCCGGTCGCGACCGTCGACGACATCGGCAAGCCGGGCAGCGATTTCTATGCGTTTCGACCCGCCCTGCCGGTACCCGTGACGATCGGCGAACAGGAACAGCCGCCCAGCAGACTGGGGCACGGCAATGTCGGCGTTCGCCTCGGCCATCTGGTGCAGGGCTGGGACCTGACGGGTTTCTACTACAACAGCATCGACGTCACGCCGACCTACTATTTCGACCCCGCCCGATTGCGTTTCACGCCGCGTCACGACCGTATACAGCAGTTGGGCAGCACGGTATCGAAGGATTTCGGCAGCATGGTCTTCCGCTCCGAGGTGGTGGCCACGACCGGACGCAAGTTCAATACGGCGCGAACCGGTGCCGAAGACGGCTTGTTCGAGTCCGATACCGTGGATTACGCCGCCGGGCTCGATATACCTGTGGGGGACCGCTGGCGCTTCAACGTGCAATTGTTCGGCCGTCGGGTGCTGTCGGCGGACAGCGGCGCAGCGATCAGTGCCAATGAAACCGGTGGCACCGTAATGGTCAATCGACGGTTCGGCGAAGAGGTGGAAGCCGAGGTGCTGGCGGTCGTGGGGTTCCACCGGGGCGACAGCATGCTGCGCCCGAAAGTCGAGTGGCGACCGGGAAGCGACTGGCGATTGCGGGCCGGGCTGGACATCTTCGACGGCAGCGGCGAGGGCTTGTTCGGTCGCTTCGACGAGTCGGATCGCGCCTACGTCGAGGCCAGGCGCTCGTTCTGAGTGTCTCGGGGCGGGCATGCCGCGCGTCCGTCGCCGGCCCGGGAGGCGGTGCGCCGCCACGCGACGACGCCGCCAGAGCGCTCGTCCAGGCCTTGTGGCGCAAGCCGACGGGGTCCGGTACCCTCGCAATCTTTCCGCAGGAGGGCCGCCAAGCGTGCATTTGTTCCTTCGGCGGAACCCACTTGCATTCGTAGCATGACGCTTGTTTTGGCTCGGGCAGGATTTCCCGCGCCGCATCTGGAGAACACGGGGTGAAAATGTCGACTCTTCGCGGATCCGCCACGCAGATCATTCGCAGCTTCCTTATGCTCCTGGCAGCGGCCGCACTGCTGGCCGGATGTGCCACCAAGTATCCGCCCGCGCCGCAATCCGCGGCGTCGCCGGAGTACAACTACATGATCGGACCGGGCGACTCGGTCAACATCATCGTCTGGCGCAATCCGGAGCTTTCCACCACGGTGCCGGTCCGGCCCGACGGCAAGATCACGACGCCGCTGGTCGAGGACCTGCAGGCCATCGGCAAGGATTCGAGCACGCTGGCGCGCGACATCGAGCAGGCCTTGTCGAAGTACATCCGCGATCCGGTGGTCACGGTCGTGGTCACCAGCTTCGTCGGACCGTACAGCGAACAGATCCGCGTCATCGGAGAGGCGGCGCAGCCTCAGACGCTGCCGTACAGCCAGAAGATGACGCTGCTCGACGTGATGATCGCGGTCGGTGGCATCACCGACTTCGCCGACGGCAACGCCGCGTCGATTCTGCGCACGTCCGAAGGAAACAAGCAATACAGCGTGCGGCTGACGGATCTGCTCAAGCGCGGCGATGTGTCGGCCAACGTCGAGATGCGGCCGGGTGACGTGCTGATCGTTCCGCAGAGTTGGTTCTGAGCCCGACGGGCACCATTGGCATTCAGGAACGAGGGGTATGGAAGAGGTCATTAGGCAACTGGTCGGTTACCTGCGCGGCATGTGGCAGTACCGATGGTGGGGGCTGGTCGCAGCCTGGGTCGTGGGAATCGGAGGCGCGATCGGGATCTACCTGATGCCGGATCGCTACGAGTCGTCGGCGAGGATCTACGTCGATACGCAGTCGGTCCTGAAGCCCTTGATGTCGGGGCTGGCGGTGCAGCCGAACGTGGATCAGCAGATTGCGATCCTGAGCCGGACCCTGATCAGCCGGCCCAACGTCGAGAAGCTCATCCGCATGGCGGATCTCGACCTGGCGGTGCGCAACGACAAGCAGCGCGAGGAACTGATCGGCCGGCTGACGTCCGACCTGAAGATCGGCGGCAGCGGGCGCGACAACATCTACAAGCTCTCCTATATGGACGAGAGTCCCGAAGTGGCCAAGCGCGTGGTGCAGTCGCTGATGACGATCTTCGTCGAGTCCGGGCTTGGCGACAAGCGCAAGGACACCGACAGCGCCCGCCGCTTCATCGAGGAGCAGATCCGCTCTTACGAGCAGAAGCTGGAGGACGCGGAGAATCGGGTCAAGGAGTTCAAGCTCGAGAACATGGCCTATATCGGCGACGGCAAACAGGACTACTTCAGCCAGCTCGCAGAAGTCACCGCCGGGCTCAGCGAGGCGCGTCTGGCGCTGCGCGAGGCCGAACAGTCGCGCGACTCGCTGCAACGTCAGTTGCTCGGCGAGGAGCCGGTCCTGTTGCCCGAGGCGCCGGTGCTGTCGGGGGTCTCGATTCCCGAGATCGACGGTCGGATCGACGCCCTCGAGAAGAATCTGGACGGACTGCTGCAGCGCTTCACCGAGGCGCATCCCGACGTGATCGGTACCCGGCGCGTCCTCGACCAGCTCAAGGCCGAGCGCGCGGCGGAAGTGAAGAAGCGGCGCGAGGCGATGCCCGAACGCAGCGCAGCCAACGTCAACGCCAATCCGGTGTACCAGCAGATGAAGCTGGCGCTGTCCGAGTCCGAAGCGCGGGTTGCCTCGCTGCGGGCGCGTGTCGCGGCCCATCAGGGCCGGCTGGAAAGCCTCAAGGCGGCAGCCGAACTGGTGCCCCAGATCGAAGCGCAGTTCACTCAGCTCAACCGCGACTACGAGATCCACAAGAAGAATTACGATTCACTGGTGGCGCGACGCGAGTCGGCGAGCATGTCGGTGGACATGGAATCCACCTCGGGCATGGCCGAGTTCCGCGTCATCGATCCGCCGTCACAGCCGCTCAAGCCGGCTGCACCCAATCGGATTCTGCTGATGCCGGCGGCCGGCGTGCTGGCGCTTGCCGCGGGACTGGCGTTTGCCTTCCTGCTGAGCCAGATCCGGCCCACCTTCCAGGATGCCCGTAGTTTGCGTGAATTCAGCGGCCTGCCCCTACTGGGGACGGTGTCGATGGTGGCGAACGAGCAGCGGCGCAGCAGGAAGCGCAGGGGGCTGATGCTGTTCGCCGGTGCGCTGACCAGCTTCGTCGGCGGGTTCGCCGTGTTGACGGTGCTGCTGGCGGTCCTGCAGCAGGCCTAACGAGGATATGTCGTGAGTTTGATCGAAAAAGCCGTTGAGCGTCTGGACAAGCTGAAGCAGGCCGGTGTCGAAGTGCCCGAAGTGGCGCCTCGCAAGGCGGAACAGCCCGCGGGCCCCGGAGCGGCGCCGACCGTCGTCTCCGAAACCCCGGCGGAGCCTGCGCCTGCCGCAGCGGAGGTCGTGCGGGAAGCCGCGCCCGAGGTCGAGGTGACGGTCGATTCGGCCGAGGCGAAGCCGGCGTCCCCCGACGCGGAACCGAACGACCCCGCGATGCGGGGCGATCGTCCGGGATCCCGTTACGTCGAGATCGATCTCGCGCGGCTGGCGGCCATCGGCATGGTGACGCCCGATCAGCCCCGCTCGCCCGTCGCCGAGGAGTATCGGCTGATCAAGCGGCCGGTGCTGAGCAACGCCGAGGGCGGCGGTGCCAGCGTGGTGAAGGACGGCAATCTGATCATGGTGACCAGTTCGCTGCCCGGTGAAGGCAAGAGCTTCACGACCATCAATCTGGCCATCAGCATGGCGATGGAGCTCGATTACACGGTGTTGCTGGTCGATGCCGACGTCTCGAAGCCGTCGGTACTGAACATCCTCGGACTGGAACCGACCCGGGGACTGATGGACGTGCTGGTGGATCCGGAGACCGAACTGTCGGACGTCTTGCTGCGCACGAACATCGAAAAGCTGACGATCCTCCCTGCCGGCATGGCCCAGTCCAATGCCACCGAATTGTTGGCTTCCGAGTCGATGAACCGCCTGCTCGATGAAATCTCCTCGCGTTACCGCGACCGGGTCATCATCTTCGATTCTCCTCCGCTGCTGGTCACCACCGAAGCACGAGCCCTCGCGAGTCACATGGGCCAGATCATCATGGTGGTCGAAGCCAACCGGACGACCCAGGGTGTGGTCCAACAGGCGCTGGCCACGATCGAGCGTTGCCCGATCAAGATGATGCTGCTCAACAAGGCCGAAGAAGGCCATGCCGCCGGCTACGGCTATGGTTACGGCTATGGCTACGGCTATGGCTACGGACAGTCGAGCGGAGGGGCAGGGCGTGCCGAGGCGGCCTGAACGCGAGACCACCAACCTGCGTGCCGCCTGCCTGCTTCCGGCCCTTCTGCTGGCCGCCGGATCGGCGATGGCGGCCAAGCCGCTGCTGAGTTACCAGGCGGGAATCCAAGAGACCCTGACCGACAACGCTTCGGCCTCCTCGGGCGACGCCGACACCGAGCTGGTGACGGCCCTGTCGGTCGGCGCCGACGGCAGCTATTCCAGTGGCCGACTGGACGGGGTGTTCGGTCTGAAGGCGGTCAATCGCATTTACCTCGACGACAGTTCCCGCAACTCGGGCAATGTCACGGGCAACGGCCGCCTCAGCTACGAACTCGTCAATCGGCGGTTGTTCCTCAACGCTGGCGTGACCCAGACGCGGCGCGACCGCTCGCTGTTCGGGCTGAGTTCGGTGGATGAGTCCGTGGATACCGGCAATCGGGAGACCGTCCGCGCCTACGATGTCTCGGCTAGAGGCGCGTTTCGCCTCGGGCCGGAGATCGACGGGAACGCCAGCCTCGCCCGCAGTTGGACCCGCGGCGGCTCGAGCGTACTCGACGGGCGCCGCATTGCGACCACGCTTGCGCTCTCGCTCGATCACCCGCTCGCCTACGGCCCTCTCGGCTGGAATGTCGGCTACCAGCGGCGGTGGACGGAAAACGATGCGCGTACCGGCACCGCCACATTGCAGACGCTGCGAGGGGTGCTCTCCTACCGCTGGTCCGAGCGGCTCAGCCTGCGCCTGATCGGTGGTCGTGAGACCAACGACTACGAGTCCGGGACCGACCGCGAGAACACCATCCGGGGCGTCGGTGCGAATCTCGTTTTCTCGCCGCGTACCCGTTTCGACGCCACCGTCGAAAAGCGATTCTTCGGTACCGGGTATCGCTACGAATTCCGCCACAGCCGCCCCTTGTCGAGCCTGCGCGCGAGCTACGTGCGGGATGTCACCAGCATCGAAGATTCGGCGCTTTTGAGTCTCGAGGAGATCGCATTTCGCGACATCTTCATCAGCCTCGAGTCGGCGATTCCGGATGAGACCCAGCGCGAGGCCGTGGCACGGGCACTGGCGGCGTCGATCCCCAATGCAAGTTCCACGTTCGCCAGTTTCGTCACCAATAGCTTCTCGGTTTCCCGCCAACTGCGGGTCACTGCATCGCTACTGGGGGCGCGCAACGTGCTTACCCTGGGCCTGTCGCGCAGTGACCTCGAACGCCTCGGCGAGACCGAAGGGCTCGGTATCGGCGATGACTTTTCGCGCTTCAGAGATATCCAGACGTCGACCATCACCCTGTCGTGGAGTCACAAGCTGGGCAGCCTTTCTACGCTCTCGGCGGGCATATCTCACGTTGATTCCGAAGGAAGCGGCGTGAGCAATGAAGATGTCACGCGTCGTACCCTGACGATCGGGTATAACCGTCGCATTGGCGCGCGGACAGACGCCGCCCTCACCCTGCGGCGACAGGAGTCCGAAGGCACGCGTGAATTCACCGAGAACGCGGTCGTCGTCTCGCTCAAAGCCACATTCTGAACAGGACGCGATGTACGAAAGCTTCTACGGGCTGAAGGCCAAGCCTTTCCAGCTCAATCCCGATCCCGAGTTCTTCTTCGGCAGCCGTGGGCACCGGCGGGCGATGGCCTATCTCGAATACGGCCTGCACCAGAACGAAGGCTTCATCGTGATCACCGGGGAGATCGGTGCCGGCAAGACCACGATCGTCCGCAACCTGCTCGACAAGCTCGATTCCGAACAGGTCGTCGCGGCGCAACTGGTCAGCACCCAACTCGACTCGAACAACATCCTGCGGCTGGTGGCAGCGGCCTTCGGCATTCCTTCCAAGAGTCTCGACAAGGCGGACCTGTTGCTGGCCCTCGAGGCCTTCCTGGTCACCACCACCGCAGCCGGCAAGCGTGCGCTGCTGGTGGTGGACGAAGCCCAGAACCTCACCGCGGGCGCGGTCGAGGAATTGCGCATGCTGTCGAACTTCCAGCTCGAGGACCACGCACTGCTGCAGAGTTTCCTGATCGGCCAGCCGGAGTTCCGGGAGATGATGCAGAGCCCGGAAATGCAGCAGCTGCGCCAGCGGGTGATCGCCTCCTACCACCTCGGTCCGCTCGACGGCGAGGAAACCAAGGGCTACATCGAGCACCGCCTGCACCACGTGGGCTGGAGCGACAACCCACGGCTCGAAGATGGCGTGTTCCGCAGGATATATTCTGCGACGGGCGGCATCCCGCGACGCATCAACACCTTGTGCGACCGTATTCTGTTGGCCGCCTTTCTGTCCGAAAAGACCCGGATCGGCGAGGAAGACGTGGAAGCGGTGCTCGAGGAATTGCGGGAAGAGCAGGCGCCGGCGGCAGATGCGCCGGTGTGGTCCGCCCGCAGCAGTGCCCGGCCGGTCGCGCCGGTCTCGGCCGGTGTCGTGCCGCTTAACGGCGCGGCCGCGACCGATGCCAAACTCGACGTGCCGGAAGGCATCGCCGACCAACTCGCCGCCCTCGCGGGCGAACTGGACGCGACCCGATACGAAGCGCGGCTCGCCAACGTCGAAAAGACCCTCGGTGCCACCCTGGCGCTGCTGCAGCAACTGGTCTCGGAGAACGCACCGCGCAAGACGGCGGGCGATTCATGACGGCGCGCCAGCCCAGGCGCAATGCGCTGACAGTCGACGTCGAGGACTATTTCCAGGTGTCGTCGATGGCGGCCCAGTTTCCGCGTAGCGGCTGGGAAGACGTGCCGTGCCGGATCGAGCGCAACATGAACCGTATCCTCGACCTGTTCGACCAGTTCGAGGCCAAGGGCACGTTCTTCACGCTCGGCTGGATCGCCGAGCGCTATCCGGAGGTGGTACGCGAGATCGCGCGCCGCGGCCATGAACTGGCCAGCCACGGCTACAACCACGAACGCGCCAGTGCCCAGACCCGCGAGTGTTTCAAGTCGGACGTCGAACTGGCGAAGGCGGTACTCGAGGACGTCGCAGGGGTCGCCGTCGCGGGATACCGGGCGCCGAGCTTTTCGATCGGCGAAGGGAATCTGTGGGCGCACGAGTGCCTTGCCGAGGCAGGCTATCACTACAGTTCGAGCATCTATCCGGTTGCCCACGACCACTACGGCATGCCCGACGCGCCGCGTTTCCCGTATCGGCTGGACTGCGGCCTGCTCGAGATCCCGGTGACCACCGTGCGCTGGTTCGGACGCAACTGGCCGGCCGGCGGTGGCGGCTACTTCCGACTGCTGCCCTACGGGGTCTCCCGCTGGGGAATCAGCCGGGTCAATCGCGAAGATGCGCGCCCGGCCATCTTCTACTTTCATCCCTGGGAAATCGATCCGGACCAGCCGCGGGTGGCCGGCGTCGATTCGAAGACCCGCTTCCGCCACTACGTCAACCTCGATCGTACCGAAGGCCGGCTGCGCCAGTTGCTGCAGGACTTCGCGTGGGGCCGGGTCGACCAGGTATTCGACGAACTGAGCCTGCCGGCCGATGCGCCGCGCGAGGCGGCAACCGCTTGACTATGGATCGACCAATCACGCAAGTAAGCGAGCTCGCGCGCGACGAGCACGGGCTCTGGGACGACTTCGTGCGTGCCCACCCGGACGGCAGCTTTTTCCACCTGTCGCCCTGGCGCGGCATCATGGAGGAGGTATTCGGCCATCGCAGCCACTATCTGGTGGCGCGACGGGCGGGCTGCATCGTCGGCGTGTTGCCGCTCGCGGAGGTCCGCAGCCGACTGTTCGGCCACAGCCTCAGTTCTCTGCCGTTCTGCGCCCATGCGGGGGCGGTCGGCGACGACGAAGCGATCGATCTGCTCGAGGCCGAAGCCGACCGGATTGCGCGTTCGCGTGGGGTGACCCACCTGGAACTTCGCAACATGCAGGTGCGCCACGAGGACTGGCCGCGACAGGACCTCTACGTCAGCTTCCGCAAGTCGATCGATCCCGACGTCGAGGCCAACCTGCTGGCGATCCCCCGCAAGCAGCGTGCGATGGTGCGCAAGGGCATCAAGAACGGCCTGAACTGGACGCGTGACGACGATGTGCGGAGATTCTTCGCCCTCTATGCGGACAATGTCCGCCGCCATGGCACCCCGGCCCTGTCGCAGCGCTACTTCCGGACCCTGCTCGACACCTTCGGCGAGGACTGCAGCGTCCATACCGTGACCGCTCCGGGCGGCAAGCCCCTGTCCAGTGTGCTGAGCTTCTACTTCCGGGGTGAGGTGTTGCCCTACTACGCGGGCGACGATGTCGGCGCGCGTGCCCTGGCGGCCAACGATTTCAAGTACTGGTCGCTGATGCAGGAGGCCTGCGAGCGCGGCTATCGCATGTTCGATTATGGCCGCAGCAAGGTGGGCACCGGTCCGTACAGCTTCAAGAAGAACTGGGGGTTCGAGCCGCAGCCGATGGCCTACGAGTACCGCCTCTACAAGACCGACTCGATTCCTCAGAACAATCCGATGAATCCCAAGTACCGGGCTTTCATCGCCATGTGGCGGAGGCTGCCGCTGCCGGTGGCGAACGCGCTGGGCCCTTATCTGGTCAGGAATCTCGGCTAGGCATGCTGAAGAACATGGCGGGCATCGGCATCGAAGGCCCGGTGGAGACCGAGGCACCGGATCGATTGAGCAACTTTGCACGGATCGCAGTCCTGCTCGTCGCGGCCTTCTGCTGGATCGTCGGCGCATACTGGCAGACGGCAGCGGAGATTGCGGCGATCTGGTGGCGCTCCGATACCTTCGCCCACGGCCTCGTCGTCATTCCGATCTTCGCCTGGCTGGTCTGGCGCCAGCGTGACGCGCTGGACGAGCTGGTGGTGGCGCCCAGCCTGTTGCCGCTGTTGCCGATGGCGGTGGCGGGGATGGCGTGGCTGGTCGGGCAGATCAGCGGTGTTGCGGCGATTTCGCACCTGGCGCTCGCCGGCATGGTGGTTCTCGGACTGTCCGCGGTCGCCGGTCGGGAGATATCGCGCGTCATCGCCTTTCCCCTGGCGTTTCTGCTCTTCGGCGTTCCGGTCGGGGAATTCCTGCTGCCGATCCTGATGCGGTACACGGCGGACTTCACGGTCGCCGCAGTCCGTTTCACCGGCATCCCGGTGTTCCAGGAACAGTTGCACTTCGTACTGCCGAACGGGCGTTGGTCGGTGGTCGAGGCGTGCAGCGGCCTTCGCTATCTGATCGCCTCGGTGATGGTCGGCACGCTCTACGCGTATCTGAACTACGTCAGTACCAAGCGACGTCTGCTCTTCATGCTGGTGGCGATCGCGATTCCGGTCGTCGCCAACTGGATCCGGGCCTACATCACGGTCATGATCGGCTATCACTTCGGTCCGGAATTCGTCCAGGGCTTCATCCACATCATCTACGGCTGGGTGTTCTTCGGCATCGTCATCCTGCTGATGTTCGCGGTCGGCGCACGCTGGCAGGAGGCGCCGGTCGCCGCCGCCAAGCCCGCCGCGGTCGGGGCGAGCGTGCCTGGGCGGGAGCGCTGGATGCGTATCGTCCCCCTCGCGCTGATCGTCGCCATATTTCCCGTCGCCGAAAAACTTCTGGCCGGCACCGAACAGGTCTATCCGCGGCAACTGTCATTGCCGAACGCTGCGCCCCAGTGGCAGCTTCGGCTGCCGGTGGAACCGGATGCGCGCCAGTACCGGCCGACCTCCGCCGGCCATCGTGCAGAAGCCTACGGCGACTACGCCGATCGCTCGGGTGCCTCGGTCGGGCTCTATGTCGCGTACTTTGCCGGCCAGCAGCAAGGTCGCGAAATGGTGATGTACGGCAACCGCCTGGACGGCGTCGAGCGGGGCGGCTGGCGACGCATCGATACGGGCGAAGAGGATCTGGCATTCGGCACGGTGGTTCATTCCGCGATGCGCAGGAACGACCGCATCGTTGACCTCTGGAGTTGGTACCAGATGGATGATCGCGCCGTCACCGACGGCTATCGGGCCAAGGCGATGTTGCTGATGGATCGCTTGTCGGGTCGGCCGGACGCCTCGGCGCTGGTGACGGTGGTGGTGGCCCGCGACGGATCGCGCGAGGATTCCCGGCGGCTCGCCGAGCGCTTCATCGCGTCCCACCGCTCCGAGCTGGTGGGCCTGCTCGACGATCTGGCCGATCGACGATGAGCGCACGCGAACCCCTGGTGATGCACGTGGTGTTCCGCTTCGATGTCGGCGGGCTCGAAAACGGCGTCGTGAACCTGATCAACGGTCTCGAGCCCGGCACGTTTCGCCACATGGTCGTTGCGCTGACCGAATGTACGGAAAGTTTCTGCAAGCGCATCGAGCGACCCGGCGTCGAGTTCGTCTCGCTGCACAAGGGGCCGGGACACGGCATTCGCCTCTACCCCCGGCTGTTCCGCCTGTTCCGCGAATACCGTCCCGCGGTTGTCCATACCCGCAATCTGGCTGCCCTGGAGGCGGCCGTGCCGGCGCTGGCGGCGGGCGTGCCGGTGAGAATCCATGGTGAGCATGGTTGGGACGTGGCGGACCTCTCCGGGCAGAACAACAAGAATCGCTGGATCCGACGCCTGTATTCACCCTTCGTCAGTCACTACGTGGCGCTTTCCGGGCAAATCGAAGCCTACCTGCACGAGCGCGTCGGCATCTCCGCCGGTCGCATCGAACGGATCTGCAACGGGGTGGATACGTCGCGATTCCGACCGGCCACGGCCAGGGCGGTCGTGCCGGGAATGCCCTTCGATCCTGCTCGGCACCGGCTCGTGGGAACCGTCGGGCGCCTGCAGCCGGTAAAGGACCAGCGTGCACTCATCGACGCCTTCGCCACCGTCGTGCGACGAAGCGACGACGCGGATGCATGGCGCCTGGTCGTCGTCGGCGACGGACCGCTGCGCGAGGATCTCGAACGCCATGTACAGGCGCTCGGCCTGGGTGGCCTCGTGTGGATGGCCGGCCAGCGCGACGACGTTGCAGGATTGATGCGCCAGTTCGATCTGTTCGTGCTTCCCTCGATCGCCGAGGGAATCTCCAACACCGTGCTCGAGGCGATGGCCAGCGGGGTGGCCGTGGTCGCGACCGATGTCGGCGGCAATCGCGAACTGGTCGAAGACGGCGTTTCCGGCACCGTGGTGGCGCCATCGGACGTGGCCGGGCTGGCCGATGCGATCGAGGCCTACATGAAGGCGCCCTCCGCGCGGGAGGCCGCCGGCAGTGCAGCCCGCTGCAGGGTGGAGCAGCGCTTCAGCATCGAGCGGGCGGTGGCGGATTATTGTTCACTCTATCGGCGCCTGCTCGGCGAGCAGGCTTGCCTGCGCGCAAGCGCCTGAATCGGAAATTTCGGCATGTGTGGCATTGCAGGTTTGTTCGATACGCGAGGCAAGCGCGAGCAGGATCGGGACTTGTTGCACCGGATGAACGAGACTCAGTTTCATCGCGGACCCGACGAGGGCGGCTACCATTTCGAACCGGGTCTCGGACTGGCGCACCGACGGCTGTCGATCATCGACCTGGCCAGCGGTCAGCAACCCCTGTTCAACGAAGACGGCTCGGTGGTCGTCGTCTTCAACGGCGAAATCTACAACTTCCAGGAACTGGTGCCGGAACTCGAATCCCTGGGCCATCGATTCCGCACCCGTAGCGATACCGAAGTCATCGTCCATGCGTGGGAGGCGTGGGGCGAATCCTGCGTCGAACGCTTCCGCGGAATGTTCGCGTTCGCGCTGCACGACCGAAATCGGGACACCCTTTTCCTGGCGCGGGACCGGCTCGGCGTAAAGCCCCTGTTTTATACGATGCTGTCGGACGGCGTGTTCGCCTTCGGTTCGGAGCTCAAGGTGCTGATGGCGCATCCCGACCTCGACCGGCGGATCGATCCGCTGGCGGTCGAGGAGTACTTCGCGCTGGGTTACGTGGCCGAGCCGCGCACGATCTTCAAGGGCGTATCGAAGCTCGGTGCCGGTGAGTGTCTCTCCATCCGGCGGGGGCAGGAAGCGCCGCAGCCCAGGGCGTACTGGGACGTCCGCTTTAGCCTGGACAGCCCGCTTTCGGTGGCGGATGCCGTCGCGGAACTGGACCATCGGCTGCAGGAGTCTGTGCGGCTGCGCATGATCGCCGACGTGCCGCTCGGGGCCTTCCTGTCCGGCGGCGTGGATTCCAGTGCGGTGGTCGCGACCATGGCCGGCCTGTCGTCGCAGCCGGTCAATACCTGCTCCATCGCCTTCGACGATCCCCGCTTCGACGAATCCGAGTACGCGCAGCAGGTGGCCGAACGGTACGGTACCAATCACTACGTCGAACAGGTCGCTTCCGACGATTTTTCGTTGATCGACCAGTTGGCGGGTCTGTACGACGAACCCTACGCGGACAGTTCCGCGATTCCGACCTACCGGGTCTGCGGACTCGCCAGAAAGCGGGTCACGGTCGCCCTGTCCGGCGATGGCGGCGACGAAAGCTTTGCCGGTTATCGCCGCTATCGGTCGCACCTGATGGAGCAGCGCTGGCGTGACAGCATGCCCTACGGCGTTCGCCGGCCGCTGTTCGGCATGCTCGGCCGCGTCTATCCGAAGGCCGACTGGGCGCCGCGCGTGTTTCGCGCCAAGACGACATTCCAGGCCCTGGCCCGGGACGCCGTCAATGCGTACTTCCACAGTGTTTCGATCATGCGTGGCGAAATGCGCAGCAAGCTGTTCTCGCCGGCCCTGCACCGCGAACTCGACGGCTACGATGCGCTCGAGGTCTTTCGCCGGCACGCGCGCCAAGCGCAGACCGACGATCCGCTCGCGCTCATCCAGTACCTCGATCTGAAGACCTATCTGGTCGGCGACATCAATACCAAGGTGGATCGGGCGAGCATGGCCCATTCCCTCGAAGTGCGCGAGCCGCTGATGGATCACCTGCTCGTGGAATGGTTGGCGAGCCTGCCGAGCAGGCTCAAGCTGGCCAACGGCGAACCCAAGTTCCTGCTGAAACGCGCGATGGAACCGAAGCTTTCGAAGGAAGTCCTGTATCGCCGCAAGATGGGATTCGCGGTACCCCTCGCGCGGTGGTTCCGCGGCCCGCTGAAGCAGCGCGTGCGCGACACCGTACTCGGAGAAAACCTGCTTGCGACGGGTTATTTCAATCCCGATTTTCTCCGCCACCTGGTCGAGGCGCACGCGTCCGGTGCGCGCGACTACAGTTCCGCCTTGTGGACCATGATGATGTTCGACGCGTTCGTCCGGCGGGAGACCGGCGGCGCCACGGAGCCCCGTCCGGTCGTTGCCTACTCTTGAAGCCATGCGCATCCTCCACATCCTGGATCATTCCCTACCGCTACACAGTGGCTACGCGTTTCGAACCGCCGCGATCCTGCGCGAGCAGCGTGCGCTCGGCTGGCAGACCTTCCACCTGACTTCCCCGAAGCAGGGTTCCGGCACGTCGCTCAGCGAGGAGTGCGAAGGCTTTTGCTTCTACCGGACGCCGTCCGACGAGGGGGTCGGGCTGCTGCGGCAGATGCGCCTGACGGCGGCCCGAATCGACGAACTGGTGCGCGAGATTTCGCCGGACGTCCTGCACGCGCATTCTCCCGTGCTAAATGCATTGCCGGCGCTGTGGGTGGCACGACGGCACCGGCTTCCCCTGGTGTATGAGATGAGGGCTTCCTGGGAGGATGCCGCCGTCGACCACGGTTCCACCACCGAAGGCAGCGCCCGCTACCGGATTTCGCGGATGCTCGAGAGCTTCGCCTTGCGGAACGCGGACCAGGTCACCACGATCTGCGAGGGGCTGCGCCAGGACATCGTGGTTCGTGGTGTCCGCGATTCGCGCGTTACGGTGATCCCGAATGCGGTGGATGTCGCGGATTTCGCCCATGGTGCGCCGGCGGACGAGTCGCTGCGTCGGGAACTCGGGCTGGATGGTCGGACGGTGCTGGGATTCGTCGGTTCCTTCTACGGCTACGAGGGTCTGCACCTACTGGTGGAGGCCACGGCCCGCCTCGCCGAACGACGCAGCGACATTCACCTGCTGCTGGTCGGCGGCGGTGTCCAGCAAGATGCCCTGGCGTCCCAGGTGGACGCGCTCGGTCTGGGATCGCGCGTGACCTTCACCGGCCGCATCCCGCATGCGGAGATCCAGCGCTACTACGATCTGATCGACGTCCTTGCCTACCCGAGGCTGCCGATCCGGCTGACCGAACTGGTTACGCCGCTCAAACCGCTCGAGGCGATGGCGCAGGGGCGGATGTTCGTCGCCTCGGACGTCGGTGGTCACCGGGAACTGATCCGTGATGGAGAGACCGGCGTCCTCTTCCGCGCCGGAGACACGCAGGCGCTGGTGGACGCCCTCGACCGATTGCTCGAATCGCGCGCCCAATGGCCGGCCATGCAGAGCCGAGCGCGCGCCTTTGTCGAACAGGAGCGTACCTGGGCCAACAGCGTTGGCCGCTACCGCAAGGTGTACGCGGATGCGCTGGCGGCCCGCGGGCGCCCGGCGCCCGCAGCCGCCTGAAGGCCCGAGCATGTGCGGCATTCACGGCATCATTCGTTTCGACGGCGGGCAGGTGGCACCCGAGCAGCTCACGGCGATGGGCAATGTCACCGCCCATCGCGGCCCGGACGACGAGGGCCAGCACATCGACGGCAACTGCGGGATCGCGATGCGCCGCCTGTCGATCATCGACCTCGCCGGCGGCCACCAGCCGCTGTCGAGCGAGGACGGCAAGCTATGGCTGGTCTGCAATGGCGAGATCTACAATTTTCGCGAACTGCGCAGCGAACTGATCGAAGCCGGCTTTCGCTTCAAGACCGGCTCCGACAGCGAGGTCGTGCTGCATGCCTACGACGCCTGGGGCGACGACTGCCTGCTCAGGCTCAATGGCATGTTCGATTTCGCCCTCTGGGACGGGCGGCGCCGTCGCTTGCTGCTCGCTCGCGACCGTCTCGGCGTCAAGCCCCTGTACGTCTGCCAGAGCGCGCGTGGGCTCGCCTTCGCGAGCGAGGCCAAGGCCCTGCTCGCCTTGCCCGACGTTTCGGCGGAACTGGACCACGCCGCCTTGCGATCCTATCTGCACCTCGGCTATGTGGCGGCGCCGCAGTCCTTGTTCCGGGGCATTCGCAAGCTTCCGCCGGGTAGCCTGCTGGTGGTCGAGGGGCAGCGGGTCGAGCAGCGCCGCTACTGGCGCATGCCGGCATCGATCGACCGCGCACGCAGTGAGGCCGAGTGGGCGGACGCGGCTGCCGCACGCATCGAGGAAGCGGTCCGCATGCAGATGGTCAGCGACGTGCCGATCGGCGCGTTCCTGTCGGGCGGCATCGACTCGAGCGCAGTGGTCGGCTACATGGCGAAGCATTCCAGCCAGCCGATCCGGACGTATGCCATCGGATTCGAAGGGGGGCCGGCCGAGGCCCTGTACAACGAACTCCCGTACGCGCGCCGGGTAGCCGAGTTGTTTGCGACCGAACACCACGAGATCGTGGTGCGGCCCGATGTGGTTTCTCTCTTGCCGCGGCTGTTGTGGCACATGGACGAGCCGATGGCGGACACGGCGTTCATCACCACCTACCTCGTGTCGGAGTTTGCCCGTCAGGACGTCAAGGTGATCCTGTCCGGCGTCGGCGGCGACGAATTGTTCGGCGGCTATCGGCGCTACCTGGGCGGTCACTACGCCGAACGTTTTCGGCGCCTGCCCGCTTGGGTTCGCGGGCCGATCAGCGGCATCGGCCGCCATCTTCCGTCCGATCGCCACTCGGGCCTGTTGAACCTGTTCCGGCTGGCCCGGGGCTTTTTGGCGACGGCCGAACTGGCGCCCGACGAACGCTACCGCAGCTATCTGCAGATTCTCGGACGGCCGGAGGTGGGCGCCCTGTTGCTCGACGAGACGGGGGCGGACGACCCGCTCGGCGCGGCGTTCGACGCCGCCGGCGACGAAGACGAACTGAATCGCATGCTGGCAGTGGACGCCGAGACCCAACTGCCGGACGACCTGTTGTTGCTGACCGACAAGATGAGCATGGCGGTATCGCTGGAGTGCCGTGTTCCGTTCCTGGATCACGAGCTGGTGGAATTCGCGGCGTCGATGCCGGCTGCGGTCAAGGTTCGCCACGGGCGGCTCAAGCACGTCATGAAAAGGGCGCTCGGCGGACTCCTGCCCGACGACATCCTCAACCGCAAGAAGCGCGGATTCGGTACCCCGATGGGGGCATGGTTGAAGCGCGAGCTGGCGCCTCTGCTGCAGCGTCTGCTGGCACGCGAGGTGATCGAGCGCCGCGGCCTTTTCCGGCCGCAGGCGGTGGCCGATCTGGTCCGGGCGCACGAAGAGAACCGCATGGATGGTACCGACGCCTTGATTGCCTTGATGAACCTCGAGGTCTGGAGCCGGATCTATCTGGACAACCGCACGCCGGACGACGTCGCCGCCGAACTGAAGAGCCATATCCCGTGAAGATTCTCTACGTCTGCCACCGCTTTCCCTATCCACCGAAGCGGGGCGGCAAGATCCGACCGTTCAACATGATCCGCCATTTCGGCGAGCAAGGGCACGAGGTCACCGTGTGCTCGCTGGCGCGCTCACCGGCCGAAGCGGAAGAGGCGCGGGGCATCGCGCCGTACTGCAAGGAATTCCATATCGGGCTGGTGCGCAACCCGGTACAGACCTTGCGGATGGTGGCGCGCCTGCCGGTGCCCACGCCTTCGTCGATGGGCTTCTTCTTTTCGCCGGATCTTGCGCGAACGATCGACACCATCGTCCGCGATCGGTCCTGGGACCTGATCTTCGTCCATTGCTCTTCGGTGGCCCAATACGTGGCGCACGTCACCGGCGTGCCGAAGATCCTGGATTTCGGCGACATGGACTCCCAGAAGTGGCTCGAGTACGCCAATTTCAAGCGCTTTCCGCTCTCCCTCGGTTACCGGCTGGAAGGCAGCAAGATGATGGCCGCCGAGAAGCGGCTTGCCAGGCAGTTCGACTTATGTACGGCCACCACGCGGGCTGAATGGGAGACCCTCGATTCCTTCGCCACCGGTGTACCGAGCGACTGGTTCCCGAACGGCGTCGACAGCGAGTTCTTCTGCCCGGGGGACGAGGCCTACGATCCGGACCTGATCAGCTTCATCGGACGCATGGACTATTACCCCAACCAGGAGGCCATGTTCCGTTTCTGCCGCGAGGTCTGGCCCTTGCTGCGTCGCCGGCGTCCGACCCTGAAGCTGGTGATCGTCGGCGCCGATCCGTCCGCGGCGGTACGACGCCTGGAACGGCTCGACGGCGTGACGGTCACCGGCTCGGTGCCCGACGTCCGCCCCTACGTGCGGCAATCGGCAGCGATGGTGGCACCACTGGCGATTGCCCGTGGCACCCAGAACAAGATTCTCGAAGCGATGTCGATGGGCGTGCCCGTGGTCACCAGCAGCATGGCTGCCGGTGGCGTGGATGCGCAATCCGAGAAGCATTTCCTTGTGGCGGACGGTCCCGACCAGTACGCTGCTGCCATCCTCAGGATCCTCGACGATCCCGCCGAGCGTACCCGCCTCGCCCGCGCCGGACGCGACCGCATGCTGGGCCACCATGCGTGGCCCAACTCGATGGCACGGCTGGATGCGATCGTGGATCGCTGTATTACCGCTTACACCGCTTCGCAAAGGATTTCCGCATGAGAATCAGCATCTTCGGCCTCGGCTACGTGGGCGCAGTCTCGCTTGCCTGTCTCGCTCGGGATGGGCACCAGGTGATCGGCGTCGACATCGACCAGAGCAAGCTCGATCTGATTCGGTCCGGCAAGACACCCGTCGTCGAGGAAGGCATGGTGGCTCTCGTCGCCGAGGTCGCCGGCAGCGGTCGCGTCTCGGTGACTACCGATGTCGCCCAGGCGGTTCGCGACAGCGAGATATCACTGATCTGCGTCGGTACGCCGTCGGCCGCCAACGGCAGCCAGGACCAGGGTGCGGTGCTGCGCATCGCGGAAGAGCTGGGAGCGGCGATGCGCGACAAGGCGGAACCACATGTCTTCGTCTTCCGCTCGACGCTGGTGCCCGGCACGGTGGAGGACGTTCTGCGCCCGATCGTCGAATCGCACTCCGGCAAGCGCGACGGCGAGCACTTCCATCTGTGCTTCCAGCCGGAGTTCCTGCGCGAGGGGTCGTCGATCCGCGACTACGACAAGCCGCCGTTCACGGTCGTCGGCTGTAACCACGCGCAGGCCGTGGAGCGTCTGCGCGAGTTGTTCGGGCACCTCCCGTGCGAGTTTCTGACGACCTCGGTGCGGGCGGCCGAAATGATGAAGTACTGCTGCAACAATTTCCATGCGCTGAAGATCACCTTCGCCAACGAAACCGCACGGCTCTGCGCGGCGCTGGGGGTCGATGCGTTCGAGGTCATGGATCTGGTCTGCCAGGACACCCAGCTCAACATCTCCAAGGCCTATCTCAGGCCCGGCTTCGCGTTCGGCGGATCGTGCCTGCCCAAGGATCTGCGGGCGACCTCCTATCTGGCCAAGCAGCACGATGTGGAACTGCCCATGCTGGGCGGCATCCTGCAGTCCAACCGAAGCCATGTGGATCTGGCCATCAGCCGCGTGCTCGCCACCGGAAAACGCAAGATCGGCTTCATCGGCCTGTCCTTCAAGACCGGTACCGACGATCTGCGCGAGAGCCCGCTGGTGTTGCTGGCGGAACAGTTGATCGGCAAGGGGGCCCAACTTTCGATCTACGATCCGGAGGTGCATCTCTCGCGGCTACTCGGCGCCAACAAGAGCTTCATCGAGCGGCATCTACCGCATATCGGCGACTTGCTGTGCGCCGATGTGGAGCAGGTGATCCGCGATGCGGACGTTCTGATCGTCGGGCTGGCCACACCCGCCATCGTCGATGCCCTGTCCACCCACGTACGAGCGGATCAGTGGTTGCTGGACGTGGCCGGCGTCAAGGGGCGACTGTCCGTCCGTGGGGAAATCGAGGGTTTGTGCTGGTGAGTTCCGGCGTCGCCGAAAGAACGCCTCGCACCGAGGGTTCGGCACCGGGATGGCCGAACGTCTGTCTGGTCGGGCCGCTTCCGCCGCCGTCCGGGGGAATGGCCAATCAGTGCGAACAACTGTCCCGCCTCCTGCGTGAGGACGGTTTCGACGTGGTCGTGGTTCGAACCAATGCACCCTACCGGCCGGCATGGGTCGGACGCCTGCCGGTGCTGCGGGCCGGGTTTCGCCTGTTGCCTTACGTCGCGGCGCTGGTGCGCGCCTGTGGCCGGGGACGGGTGGTCCATGTCTTCGCCAACTCGGGCTGGGCCTGGTACCTGTTCGCGACCCCGGCGATCTGGATCGCCAAGCTGCGCGGTGCGCGCGTCGTCGTGAATTACCGGGGGGGCAATGCCGAGCGCTTCTTCGCCGCGACCTCGCCGCTCGCGCTGCGCACGCTGAAGGCGGCCGACGCACTTGTCACGCCTTCCGGATTCCTGGCGCGGGTGTTCAAGGCGCTCGGGGTCGAGGCGGAAATCGTGCCGAACATCGTCGACCTGACGCGCTTTCGGTCGGATGTGCTGCGACCGGGCGGTGATGCGCCGCATCTGATCGTGACGCGCAACCTCGAGCCGATCTACGACATTCCTTGTGCCATTCGCGCATTCGGCAAGATCTGCGAGCGCTTTCCTCGCGCCCGCCTGAGTGTCGCAGGCACCGGGCCCGAGCGTGATGCGCTGGTGCGCCTGAGCGGAGAGCTGGGACTTTCCGACCGGATCCGTTTCACCGGACGTATCCCCAATGGCGAGATTGCCGCGCTCTACGCCTCGGCCGACTGCATGCTCAATCCGAGCCGGGTCGACAACATGCCGATTTCGATCCTCGAGGCGCTCGCCAGCGGTGTCCCGGTGGTCAGTACCGATGCCGGCGGCATCCCCGACATGGTCGAGAACGGCGTGTCCGCAATGCTGGTCCCGGTCGGCGACGCGGATGCGATGGCCGAGCGGGCGATTGCCGTGCTCGAGCACGCGGCGACCGCAGAAGCGCTTCGTGACGAGGGCCTCAGGCGTGCCAAGGAATTCGACTGGTCGATAATCCGCGACCGATGGCTCGGGATCTATCGCCGGGTCCGTCTGTGCGGCGAAGGTGCGGCTGAAGATGCGTGACCTCCTGTTGTTCGTGATTCTCGTGCCGGGCGGCATGGCGGCGATCCGATACCCCTTCGTCGGGGTCATGTTGTGGACCTGGGTCAGCGTCATGAACCCGCACCGGCTGGCGTGGGGCTTCATGTTCGACGCGCCGGTGGCAATGTACGTCGGCGCCTGCACGTTGCTCGGGCTGTTGATGACGAGCGAGCGGCGCAGCCCGTTTCAAGGGCCGCCGGTGGTCTGGCTGGTCCTGTTGATGGGCTGGATGTGTCTGACCACGATCTTCGCGTTCGATACGGTGAACAGCCTCGACAATCTCGCGAAGGTGATGAAGATCGACATGATGGTTCTCGTCGCCCTGATGCTGGTGCGAACCAAGCGGGAGATGATGGCCTTCGCCTGGATTCTCGCTTTTTCGGTGGCCTTCTACGGCATCAAGGGCGGTATTTTCACGATCGTGAATGCGGGCGGAGCGCGCGTGTACGGGCCCGACGGTTCCTACATGGAAGAGAACAACGCGCTCGCCGTCGCGCTGATCATGACGGTGCCGCTGTTGCGCTTCCTGCAGACGACGCTGAAGAAGGCCTGGCAGCGGCATTCGATGACCGTCGTGATGGGCCTGTGTGGCGTATCGATCCTGGGCTCGCACTCCCGCGGCGCGCTGCTGGCGATCTCGGCCATGTTGGCGGTGTTGTGGTGGCGGGGCCGGAACAAGTTCAGCGCAGGCTTCCTGATCCTGATCGTCGGCTTCGCGGCGCTGTCGATGATGCCGGAAGAGTGGTGGGCGCGGATGGAGACCATCGGCACCCACGAGGACCAGTCGGCGCAGGGGCGACTCAACGCCTGGATGATGGCCGTCAACATTGCGCGCGAGAACTTCTTCGGTGGCGGCTTCAGTATCTACAAGCAGTGGGTGTACGACCTCTACGCGCCCGACCCGACCTACGTGGTTTCTGCCCACAGCATCTATTTCCATATGCTTGGTGAGCACGGCTACGTCGGTCTGGGCATCTACCTGTGTCTGTGGTTTTCTACCTGGCGGGCGGCGGCGTGGCTGCGCAAGCAGGGCAAGATTCATTCGCAGGCGGCGTGGTGCTTCGAGCTGGGCTCGATGATCCAGGTTTCGCTGGTCGGCTTCGCCGTGGGCGGAGCCTTCCTGAGCCTGGCCTATTTCGACTACACGTACGACCTCATGGCGCTGACCGTGGCAGCCTGTGCGTGGGTACGGTCCCGCGGCTGGGAGAACGAGCCGGCGGCCGAACGGTCTCGTCTGTTCGGCCTTCCGGTATTTCTCGGCGATCGACTGCCGGGCCGCTCGAAATCAGCGCCGCAGGGCTCTTGAGGCGTAGTTGCGCAGGTCGGCAAGCCACGGACCCGGGTCCTCGGCGTCCCAGAGGTAGTAGCGCGTGCGCGGACGGAAGAAGTCGCCGACGAAACGCCAGAGCTCCTGAGCCGGGCGGCGGACGAAGGCCGGATCGTGGATCCTCCCCGGCTGCAGCAGGATGCGCGCGAGACGCTTCAGTTCGGTGGCCACCATGCGACAGCGAAGCTGGTCGGCCGGAGGCGGCAGTTGAGGCACCCGTCCGCGACCTTGAACCTCGTAGGCATAGCGGGCGAAACCGGCGCCGGCCTGCACCGCGAGCGGGAAGCTGCCCCAGAACCGGCCGTTGATCTCCATCAGCACGGCATTTCCGCTGGCCTCGTCGAGGCGGTATTCGACCATGGCACAACCTTCCCAGCCGAGCGCCTGCAGCAGTGCGATGGATTGCTCCTGCAAGGCGACGTGACGGCTCAGCGGTACGGCGTCGCACACGCTCGAGAAGCCGCCCTCGGGCGGCCACTCCGCGACCCGCAGGTGCTGGAAGCGTCTCAGGGCGCGTCCCTCCTGCATGTAGAAGAATTGCCCGAGCCCGCGACCCGGGCAGTATTCCTGGATCATCGGCCAACGCCCCACGGCCTGGTAGCGCGCCCCGATGCGGCGCAATTGCTGCGCGTCCAGGGCGTATTCGATCTTGTGTAGCGCCAATCCGTGCTCGCGCAACGCGGCGATGACCGCTACCGGATCCGGCCATTTGACGATCACCGGGTAGCGCAAGGAATCGACGGCGAGCTGCCATTCGTCGAAGGACTGGGCGCAGACCGTGTGCGGCACCCGGATGCCGACCGCGCGTGCCGCGTCGAGCGTGCTTGCCTTGTCGAGCACCCGCCGGAATGCCTCGTCGGAGGGAATCAGCGGCCTGACCGGATGGAGCGCGTCGCGGTTGGCGATCAGCCACGCGATGTCGGTTTCCGATACGGCCAGCAGCACGGCGTCGCCGTAGGGGCGGCCCAGTTCCCGGACGCGCCGAACCAGTGCTTCGTCGCGGCCCGGCCCGACCACCACGCTGCGCGCAAGGTGACGGGAGGCGCGGCCGATCGATCGTTCGCGGTTGGCGAGTCCGATCACTTCGATGCCGGCCCGGCCCAGTTCGCGGACGACCCCGACCCCGATCTGCGTTTCGATGCCGAGCACGAAGCAGGGTGGCGCGCCCGCGTCTCGGGTCTCCGGGGCTGTCATTCGCTCAGTGCCACAGCCGGCGAACGGCCTGGCCGGCGTAGCGACGGGCCGTCGCCAGCGCCCCGCATCGGGAAAGTTCGCCTGGGCCGGCAGTGACATCGAGTGCCGCCGGGGATGCTAGCCCGGCTGTCGGCAGCAACTCTCGGTTGCTGCCGAGATGGCGGCAGAGCTTCTCGAAGCGACCCGCAACGACGGGGTCCGGCCGGCTCGAGCCGGCCCGGAGCATCTCGAAGTTGTGCGAAAGAATGGTGAAGCATGGATGCCGTCGCGCTGCCGAATCCTCCATGGCCTGCTGCAATTCGGCGACGCTGCAGGCGCCGACCTGGGCGTGGCGGAGACGACCGAAGCCGTCCCGGAACGTCGTCATCGGCAGCAGTGTCAGGCCATCGCGGCGCCGGGGCTGGTAGAAATCGAATTCGGCCCGCAGATCCGAACCGGAGATCGGGTAGTTCATATTGAGGCTGGCATCGAACCGAAGACCGCAGCGCTCGACCGCGATCAAGGTGTCGGCGTTGGCGGCGAAGCTGCCGGCGCGAAATGCGGTGAGGGGCGCCGCGCCGGCTTGGTCCAGCAATTCCATGCCGAGGCGGATCAATGCCGTCTGCTCGTCGAGATCGTAGAAGCACAGGTGCTGGCGCTTGAAGGGCTTGTCGGGAAATACGACGGGGCGAATCTCGTCCGTCCATTCCGGGTGCAGATGAAGCTGCACTTCCTGGCCGGCGTCCTGAATGAGCGCGACGATCGTGGCCAGATGTTCGACTCCGAAGCGGGCGGCGAACAGCGGCTCGACGAAGAACACGCCGTGTACGCCATGGCGTGCCATGATCTCGAGTGTCTTCGGCAGGGCGTAGTCGCCGGCTGCCGAGCGGCCATAGACATACCGCTCGAAAGCGGCCGGAAAGCGCGCGTCGAGTTCCGTCCAGCCATTGCACCAGACTTCGATGTCGAAGGTCAGGTAGACGTTCATGGCTTGGCGCTCGGGCTGTTTCCCGCCTGCAACTCCGCAGCCAGGCCATGCACCGCGGCCTGGATCGTCGCAAAACAGCTCCGAAAGTACTCGATCGAAAGCGTGTCCGGATCGTGGATATGGTAGTGCATCGGCCGTGCCCAATGACCGAGCAGGGCGATCGTCTCGGCAGGTACGCCCTGGCCGATCAGTCGATGGGCGTGCCTCAGTTCCATCACCAGCAGGAGATCGCCCGGCGCCCGCTGAAAGTCTGCAATCGCCGTGGCCTGATGTTCGTCGAGGGAGTAGCCCATCTCGCGGGCCACCATCCTGGCAGCCGGCGTGGCTGGTGCTCCCGTCGTCGTTGCCAGGCCGATGGAGGTGGATGCCAGGCCGTGCCGCAGTGCGACGGCATGGCCAAAGGCGCTGCGATTGATGTTGCCGAGACACACGAACACCAGTCGCGAGATCGCGGCGGCGTCCGCTGTGCGAAATCGACGCGCCGGCCCGGCGACGGCCTCGAATTGCCCGAGGAGGTATCGCACCAAGCCCCGGTGGGTACCGTAGTTGGTATCCACCAGATGCCGAAGGCGGGCAAAGCGTCCAGTCACAGGCCGAACCCCGGGGCGTGTCGTGCCAGCCAGATTTCGAGCGTCTGCATGATCCATACCATTTCACCGTAGTAGCCGGGATGCTGCGGCATGTGCTCGTTCAGCAATTCGTCGACGAAGTCCTGGCGGACGATGCCACGTTGCGCCAATGAAGTCAGCGAGTCGCGGGCCATCGTTTTCAAACCGTCGTGCTTGACGGTCCATACCCCGAAGGGCAGGCCGAAGCCGTGCTTCTTCTTGGCGAGGATCTCATCCGGCAGGAAGCCGCGCAGCGCTTCCTTGAAGAACCACCGTAGGGTCAGACCTTTGAGCTTCCAGCGAGGCGGCAGCTGGAGGGAGAAGTCGAGCAACTCGTCGGACAGCAGCGGAAACCCGACGTCCACTCCGGCCAGCGAGGTGGTGCCGATGACCTTGGGCAGATCGTTGTCGGCCAGGGTGAACTTCAGGTCGAAGGCCAGCATCCTGTTCAACAGATCGTGGCCGGCCGAATGTTCCCACTCCTTCCGCTGCAGTTGCAGCGGAGATGCCTCCGAAACCTCGGCGAGCAGTGCCGCCCCCAGGATCCGGCCGGGTTGCAGGCGGGTCAATAGGTTGTACATGCCCAACCGGTCCGGCATCGGCACCTTTGCCTGACGGACGTAGCTCGCGCCCTTGCGCAGCAGCGGGATGCGGTCCGCGCCGGGCGCGGCGAGCACGGGCTCGAGGAGGCCATGCCTCAGCGCGGCCGGGACGAGGTCGTAGACGCCGAAGATGCGCTGCTTGGCATAGCGTGCATTGCCGCCGAACAGCTCGTCGCCACCGTCGCCGGCGAGCAGCCGCGTGACGCCGTCGGCGGCCGCATTGCGCGCGCAAAGCCAGGCGGGTACGGCCGAAGAGTTGCCGAACGGCTGGTCGTAGTGGCCGGCGACCTCGGGGATGCCTTCCAGCAGATCTTCCGGCCGCACATAGTATTCGTGGTGGTCGGTACCGAACCGCTTGGCGGCGATCCGCGCAAACGCCATTTCGTCATAGCCGGCAGCGTCGAATCCGATCGAATAGGTCGGCGCCGGCTTGCCCAGTGCCTTGCACAGCATGCCGGAAACCGTGGAACTGTCCGTGCCGCCCGACAGAAAGGCGCCGGTGCGGGGCGACTTCGCCGCGCGAGTGACCGAATTTTCGACGATTTCCAGAAATTGCCGCTTCGCCGACGCCAGGTCGATTGCCGGGTCCGGCTGGAAATCCGCCTGCCAGTAGCGGCGCAATTCCTCCTTCCCGTTCTGCCAGCGCAGCCAGTGGCCCGGCTGCAGCCGACGAACGTCGCGGAAGATCGTGGCGGGAGACGGTATGACGTGGAAGTACAGATAGTCGTAGATCGACTGCAGGTCGATGCAGCGATTGCGTACCGGCACCTCGTCCGCCCGTGCGGCGAACGCGAGTTGGCCATCTTGCAGGCTGTAGCAGAGCGGATAGGTCGCGAAACGGTCCACGGCGAGTGTGGCCGTGTTGCGCTCGCCATCGAGGAAGACCACCGAAAAACGGCCGCCGACCTTCGCCGCCTGTACCGCCCCGGCGTCGGCGAAGTAGCGCAGCCATGCGCTCGCCGCACCCTCGTGCTGGGCGATCCTCTGCAATTCGGGATCTCGGAAGTCCGGCTCTCCCAGCGCCACGCAACACCGCTCGCCGCGGCGCGAAAAGCTCGACTCGGAACCGACCAGCAAGCGCATCGGGCCGACTTCGAGTCGCACACCCGCGTCGGCCGGCGGGTCGGTAATGCCCAGGTCGATGGGCGAGGCATCACCGCGTGCCGGCATCATCGTGCCGGCAAACTTCATCATGGGCAAAACGGGATCCTCTGGGCGAACGGGAAGTCGAGATCTGAATGGGCGGGCCAGATGATAGCCCATCCCATTGGCCGTCGAGAGTGCGACAGTACGCTGATGCGGGCAAGTTACGCACTTTCGCACCATTCGCTGCCAGCGCCGGTATTCGCGGCGGCGGGCCGATGCCGGGCGGGTTGCCGGCCGGGCTCGGCAGGCGCGGGGTCGGTTCGCGGTTCATCCGGCAAGCGCTGCGCACGTTACGGCAACCGGTCAGGCTCCGCCATGCGCCGGGGATATTGACAGTGGCCGCAACCTGCATTCGGCCCAGTGCCGACTGACGGAAAGAATTCCTTTGTTCGACAGGTGGCGGGCGAAAGCGAAAACTGTTCAAACACGCGGTCGCCACCCTGGACGCAACGGAAGACACCTGGGAGAACGTTGGGTCACTCGACGGGAAGATCAGTGCCGGCGCGTAAGGTTCCGCCCCCAACCTGTTCCGGCGCATCGGCCGGACCTCGCAACTGGTCTTCGACGAGGTGCTCGGCACCATTGTCCGCAATTCGATTAGCTCGTTGGAGTAGTTGGATCTCAACAACGCTAGAGAGGAAAACGCGATCGTCCACATCCACACTGGCAGCTCTGCTGGGAGACCAATTCGCAATCGGCGACATCTTCGGTCTGGCCCCATCGCTCGATTTCGCAAAGATCACCGATGTGTACGGGAGGTGGAACTACGTGAATGGTCTCGGTGCATTCATGCGCGTCGCCCACGATGTGACCGGCGATGTCTGCGCTTGAAGGCCCACCGAAGCGCCAGGGCGTACGCGGGTCGAACGCCACGCGCTGAGAGATCGGGTCGAGCCAGCCGGTAGAGTGGGTGTAGTCTGTTGACCCCCGGATTCTTGCGGCAGGCTTGGCTGATGATCGGATGTTCGAACGTGGGTTCGAGGAAACAGGGCTCGTCTGCATGGATGCCGTTCCTGAAGTGGATCGTCTGTGGCGTCGTCGTCGCATCGCCCGCCGTGCGCGCCAGTGGGGGTCCGTACTTCTCCGACGACGTATTCGGTGCGACCTGTCAGGACATCGTGCGAAGCATGAACCTGCAATGGCAAAGGCCCGGTGGTGATTGGGTGGACGCGGGCGCCATGGCATATGGCGAGAGCCCCTATGCTTCGGTGCGCGTCGGTGCGAGCCGCCGCCGTCAGGACGTTACCGTCGCCCTGAACGGTCTGGTCGCGCATTGGCAATCGGGAGAGGCGACGACTGGGGCAGTCGTTCTGCGAGGGGTCTCGGGGGCGGGATCGAGCGCCGTCCTCTTCGGCAGCAGAGAAAGTACGGCACCGGAGAGCCGACCCTCGCTCGAGATCAGGCTCGATAACGGTGTGGTCAAGACACTGCATCCGATTGCGGACACCTATCTGCCCTGTTCGACCGTCAATTCGGTCGGCTCGAAGAAGTTCCTGCGGGTGGAAAGGAATCTCAATGCGATCGTGCAGTTTCCGATGGAGGGAATCGACATCCACCGGGTGGATTCCGCCAAGCTTCGCTTGAGCACGGAAAGGCAGTACGGAGAGGCCCTGTCGATCGGCCTGTTCGGGCTGACGCTGCCCGCACCGATGCGCAGCCCGCTGCGGCTCGGTTTGGCCAGTGAAGTGCGTAGTCCCCGCGCGCTCGCATCCTTGCCCTCGGTCGTGTTGGTGGAGGATTTCGAGTCCGATGACTGGGCATCCGAGTGGGATCGGCCCTCGCCGAACAGTCATGCGGAGATCGTCGGGCGAAATGAGGACCGAGGCTTCGACCCTTGGCGCGGTAAAGCCCTCAAAGTGACCGTATTGGCGGGCAAGGTGCAGGGATTGTCGACCAATTATCGATTCAAGGATCGCCTCGGCCATGAGCCGGAGGAAATGTACTTTCGCTACTATCTGAGGCTGGACGAGAACTGGAACCCGACGAAGGAGGGTGGCAAGCTGCCGGGTTTCGCCGGAACCTACGGCAAAGGTGGCTGGGGCGGGCGGAAGGCCGATGGAAGGAACGGATGGACTGCGCGGGGCGCCTTCTTCAAATGGCGGCGGACGGATTCGCCCAATGAGCGCCTGAGAGGTATCGGTACCTCAATTGCCACGCCCGACATCGATGACCGGTATGGCGACGTGATCGGATGGAATCTCGGTCCGACCGGGATGCTCGAAAAGGGTCGATGGTATTGCATCGAACAATACGTGAAGCTCAATTCGCCCGGCGTCGACGACGGCGTCCTGCGGGCGTGGGTTGACGGCAGGCTGGCGTTCGAACGTCCCGGCATCCGTTTTCGGGATGTGTCGAGTCTGAAGATCGAGTCGCTCTGGTTGAACGTCTACCACGGCGGCACCAACCCGACGCCGCACGACTTGAGCCTGTACATCGACGATCTGGTCATTGCCCGCCAGTACATCGGCCCGTCCCCACGGATCGAATCGAAATGATCCGAGGCCGGTGTCGACCGCTCACGTCGTGGGGTGGCGCTTGCCGGTGAGCCGGTAGGCCAGGCCGATGATTTCCTGTCGATACGGGTGGTCGAGCACGAAGACGCCGGCGATCCAGCCGATCGCCGCGAGCGACGCGCAGATTGCCAATGTCAGAAAATGGGCGGCGGGCGCCTGGCCGATCGAAGGCAGCAGGTACAGCGCGACGCCCGGCAGTGCGAGCGAGAACGGGATCAGCCCGATCGACCGCGCGATCTCGGCGAAGAATCTGGATGCCTTCAGCGCGTAGGCCCGGTGCAGTTCGCGGTGCTGCAGGTAGCAGCTCAGTACGGCGGGCAGGATCAGCGCAACCACCACCTGTTCGAGGGTCAGCCACAGCGAGGACATCAGCACCAGGGCCCTCGCGCCGACGGTCAGGGCCTGGATCGGAATCGTGCGTGCCACGTGGCCGCCGGCGATCAACGTGAGTGGGGTCATCGCATACGGGGCGGAGATGGCCGTGGTGATGCAGATCACCTGGGCGAGAAAGATCGAGCGCTCCCACTGGGGGCCGAAGAAGAACAGGATCAGCGGCTCCGCGAGCAGCGCGGTGACGGCCATTGCCGGCATCACGACGGCGACGAAGTATTTCATCGCGCGCGTGTATAGCTCCGCCGCGTCCTTGCCGTCGCGGATCTCCTTGGCAAAGGAAGAGAAGTAGACCCCCCGCACGATTGCCAGCAACTGGTTCATCAGCATCTTCTGCAGGCCGAAGGCGCGGCTGTGGAAGGCCACCGCCGCGAAGCCGAGCGTGCGGCCGAACACCAGGTCGGGCAGGCCGAAGCCGATCTCGTAGATCAATGTGCTGACCGTCGACAGCGAGCCGAAGCGGACGACGCTGCCGAGCCCGCGCAGTTGCGGCCGCAGCAGGATCTTGCCGGGGCGCATGACGTTCAGCACCACGAGATTGCTGAGGTGACCGGCAAGCGCCCCCCAGGCCATGCTCAGATAGCTCTCGCCCGCCCATGCCGTGGCGATCGTCACGCCGGCCGATACGGTGGCATTGCAGATCCGGACGATGGCGAGCTTGTCGAACTCGAGATCGCGCTGCAGCAGGGCCAACAAGGGCGTGCCAAGCGGCAGGATCATGAAGTTCAGCGCCATCAGCGCCAGTACTTCCGCAATGCCCTCGTTGCCGTAGAAGCGGGCCATCGGATAGCGGGCCAAGAACACGATCAGGGCGATCGTCCAGGCGGTGTACAGGGTTACCGAGAATGCGGCGCGGAATTCGCGCTCACCGACCTCCTTCGCCTGCACCAGGTACTGACTGACACCGAACTCCCGGAGCGCGTGGGCGATCCCGAGCACGGACACGGCCACCGAGAAGATGCCGATCTCGTCCGGCGTCAGCAGGCGGGAGACGACGATGACGCTGGCGAATCCCAGGACGAACGAAACCAGATTGGAGATCGCGCTGATGCCCAGCGCCCTGCGGTAGTTCATGGGGCCGCCCGCTCAGACCAGTACTTCGACCGGCGCCGGGTGGCCGAGGAAGCGATGGGGGCTGGCGCTGAAACCGTAGGCGCCCGACTGGAAGATCACCACCAGGTCGCCCGGTCGTGCCTGGGGCAGGGCCATGCGGTCCGCCAGCAGATCGAGCGGTGTGCACAGCGGACCGACGACCGATACCGGCTCCCCCAGCGGCGCCTCGGCCCGGTTGCCGATGGTCGCCGGGTAGTTCTTCCGGATCACCTGGCCGAAGTTGCCGCTGGCCGCCAGGTGGTGGTGCAGGCCGCCGTCGGTCACGAGGAAGGTGTGGCCGCGCGAAACCTTGCGATCGAGCACCTTGCAGACGTAGATGCCGGCTTCGCCGACCAGATATCGGCCAAGTTCGATGACGATGGCCGCGGTCGGCAGGCGTTCGGAGGCACGGGCCGCGAGTTCGGCCAGATTGTCGCCGATCGGCCGCAGATCCAGCGTCGATTCGCCGGGGAAGTAGGGAATGCCGAATCCGCCTCCCAAGTTCAGCGTGCGCACCGGGGCCGGCGCCGCGTCGGCCAGACGCAGTGCCAACTCGAAGCACTTCAATTGGGCCTCGATGATCGCTTCCGCCTTGAGGTTCTGCGACCCGGCAAAGATGTGGAAGCCCTCGAAGCGCAGTCCCGCCTGGTCGATCTGACCCAGCACCTGAGGCACCTGCTCGGCGTCGATCCCGAACTGCTTCGGGCCTCCCCCCATCTTCATGCCCGAGGATTTCAATTCGAAATCCGGATTGATCCGAACCGCGACGCGTGCGGGTACGCCCAGGCGATCGCTCGCTGCCCGCAGCGGTCCGATTTCGGCGGCGGACTCCAGATTGACGAGAATGCCGGCGGCCACTGCCTGGTGCAGTTCGCTCTCGCGCTTGCCCGGTCCCGCCATGCTGATCTCGGTCGGGGAGACGCCGGCGTCCAGCGCAACCTGCATCTCGCCCGTCGAGGCCACATCTACGCCATCCACCTGGCGGGCCAGATGAGCGACGAGCGCGGGCATGGGATTGGCCTTCATGGCGTAGTGCAACTTGACCGCGGCCGGCAGAGCCGCGCGCAGGTGTGCGACGCGCTCGCTCAGCAGCCCGCGGTCATAGGCGTAGAACGGTGTCTGGCCGACCCGGGCTGCCAGCCGGGACAGGGGCAGGCCGCCGACGATCAACTCGCCGTCTCGCGTCGGCCACTGGCTCATCGGTGCGTGGGTCGGGGTCTTCGATTTCGGGGTAGTCATGGGCGGAGCGTGTCGTGGAGCCAGGCTCCGAGTTGGTTGCGGTCGATCTTGCCGTTCGGATTGCGCGGCAGGGCGTCGCGGTAAGGCGCGATGCGGGCCGGCACCATGTAGGCCGGCATCCGCTTGCGGCATTCAGCGAGCAAGGCGGCGTGGTCGAGCTCGGCATCGTCCGGGGCTGCGACGACCAAGGCGATGCTTTGCCCCAGGGTCTCGTCCGGCATGCCGAAGGCCGCGCATTCGGCCACCAGCCGGGTCGCATAGACGATCTCCTCGACCTCGGTCGGACTGACGCGATAGCCCGAAGTCTTGATCATCTCGTCCCGGCGTCCGATGAAATAGAGGAAGCCTTCGTCGTCCCGTCGTACCGTATCGCCCGAAAACACGGCCATCTCGGGCAGCACGAGGCCAGGCTGGCGACCGGGAGCATTCGGTGGCAGCGGCTTGAAGCGTTCCGCGGTCTTGTCGGCGTCGTTCCAATAGCCCATGGCAACGAGGGCGCCTCGCTGGACCAGCTCTCCGGGCTCATTGGGCGCACACTCGCTGCCGTCCGCCCGCAGCACCATGACTTCGGCATTGGGAATGGCCTTGCCGATCGAGTCGGGCCGCGCGTCGACCTGATCCGGATCGAGGTAGGTGGCGCGGAAGGCTTCGGTCAGCCCGTACATCAGATACGGGCGCGAATGTGGTGTCCGGCTGCGCAGGCGCTCGAGGGTCTCCCGCGGCATGCGGCCGCCGGTATTGGCGAAATAGCGAAGGTGCTCCGTGATCGATTGCGGCCAGTCGAGCTGGGAGAGCTGAATCCACAGGGGAGGCACCGCGGTGAGCCCGGTGACGCGAAAGTCCCGCAGTGCCTTGAGCACGTCGCGAGGCAGCAGGTAGTTGAGCAACTGGACGCGGGCGCCTGTGTGAAAGGCTGTTGTGAGCTGCGAAAAGCCGGCGTCGAACGACAGCGGCAGCGCAGCCAGTAGTACGTCCTCACTGTGATTCCCGAGATACTGGGCGACACTCTTGGCGCCGGCCACCATGTTGCGGTGGGACAGCACGACGCCCTTGGGGCGGCCGGTGCTGCCGGACGTGTACAGGATGGCGGCCATGTCGCTGTCGGTGACCCGGTGCCGGTCGAGCGTTGCGCCGGCGCTGCCGTTCGGCCAGCCGAACACGGCTGGTCCGGCTGCGACGCTGTCGGCGGGTGCTTCCTGCGCGTTCAGAACGACCTGGCGGAGATCGTGGCACGACGGCAGATGGGGCGCCAGGAGCTTCAGCCGCTCGTGGCTCGTGACCAGGGTGCGGACATTGCAATCGCGCAGGATGTGGCATACCTGCTCGGGCTTCAGGACCGGATTGACCGGAACGAACACGCCGCCGGCGGAACAGGTACCGAAGATCCCCACCACGGTATCGATGCTCTTGTCGAGGAATATCGCGACGCGTTCGCCGCGTGCGAGGCCGAGGTCGAGCAGAAAGCCGGCGAAACCGGCAATCCGATGTTCCAGTTCGCCATAGCAGAGTTCGGCCTTGCCTTGCCCCACGGCGACGGCGCCGGGGGTACGTCTCGCGGAAGCGGCAATCAGGTCGTGCAGCAGGAAAGTGGAAGACATGGGGGCGACGAAGGGCTTGCGGTGGGTTGTTGATCGTGCGGCGGCGAGTGTAGCTCAGCGCAGTCGTTCCCGATGCCACATGCTTCTCGGTCGGCGCCGGATTGCAGACGGAAGTCGTCGGTTGTGCGGGCGAAAACGGCGCGAAGCGGTGCGCTGGCCGGATCGGTCCGATGCTATGCCGAATTGCGACGGGCGAAACCCATGCGGCGGGCGGCACGGGTGGTGAGGCTCGCCACCTGACGGGCCATGCCGTGGGCGGCGGGGGCGGGGTCCCGACGGTCGAGATAGACGCCGTGGATGCGATCCGACAGCAGTCTGGCCGGCTCGCGCCGCAACAGCCAGAGCGGCGCCATGGGGTCCCGCTCGGCGTTGAGCCACAAATGGCCCGCATGCTGTTGCGCATGGGGCGGCGGCAGGCCGGCAGCATCATGGTATTCGACAAGGCTGAGGTCCACGCCGTTGGCGGCGCACAAGGCTGCCCAGAAATCGGTTCGTCCGACGGTCGGTTCGATTACCCAGTCGTGTCCGGCCGGGTCGCGCTTGAGTTCGAGCGACACCGGGCCGCTCAGATCCAGCCCATCGAAAAACGAACACGCCAGCCGATGGATTCCGTCGTTCGGCTCGGACACGGCAATGGTCGTATGGCCCATCGGCCACGAGCGCAGCTTGCGGCCCTCGAAGCGTGCCAGTGGCGTGCCGTGCGAGAGGTACATGGCGCCGAAACGGATGGTGGTGTCGTCACCCGCGATGAATTGCTGGGCCAGCACCGGCAGGTTGGAATCGAACAGGGCACGGTGCCGTTCGAAGGCGGCCATCGAGTCGAGTACCCGCGTCTTGAACGGCGACAAGGGTCGCACCGGCTTGACGATCAGCGGGAAGCCGAGTTCCGCCAGCACCGCTCCGGCCTCGGAGAGATCGGTCAGCAGCGCCGATGCCGGGTAGCGCAGCCCCGTCTCGCGGCAGCGTGCCTCGATGTTCGCCTTCGACAGCAAGGGCAGCAGGCGGTCCCTGCAGTGGGACCAACTCAGTCGGTAGCGGGGTGCCAGGGTGTCGATGGATCTGCCGACCGTCTCCACCATGCGGTCGCTGGTCAACAGCAGCACCGGCTTGGCCACCTCGCGCCCGGGAGGGCTGGCCTCGAGCAGCGCATCGACGAGCCCATCTCCGTTGATGTCAGGCACAATACGCACCTCGGCGCACCGCGTCCGTACGCCCGGCAGATCGGTATTGGCCTCGAGGGCGGTTACGGGTATGCCCGAGCGGTAGAGGGTGCGTGCAATGCCAAGACCGTGGGCGCAAAGGCCTACAACTATGGTGCGGGGGTGATCGGGCATGTATGGCCTGTGGCGTCCGAAGGGAGACGGGGTCGTATTCTGTCACAGGCGCCTGCCGGGTTCCTGCGCATAATTTCGTATTGTTTGCCGGTACGGAGAAGTGCTGGCGCGGAGGTATTACGTTGGAAATCCAAGCCCAAGTCCTGGCTGTTCTGGATGAGATTCTGAGTCTTCAAGGCCGCTCCGCCGGGATGAATTCGGATACCCCTCTGTTGGGCGCAGTCCCCGAGCTCGATTCGATGGCCGTCGTCGGCGTGATCGGCGCGATCGAGGAGCGCTTCGAGATATTCTTCGACGACGACGAAATCGACGGCGCGACGTTCGAGACGGTCGGCTCGTTGGTGGAAGCGGTCCGCGTCAAGGTTTCCTGAGGCAGTGGCCAGCGTTACCAGCGCTTTCCACCTGCCGACACCGCGTGGCATGTGCTTCTGCGTCGCGCGCGGCCCCGGTGACCGGGCCCGGCCGAAAGGCGCGATCGTGCATGTGCCTGCCTTCGCGGAAGAGATGAACAAGTCGCGACGCATGGTGGCCCTGCAATGCGAAGCGCTTGCCCTCAGGGGTTGGTTGGTGGTGCAGTTCGACGCTGGCGGCTGCGGCGACAGCGAGGGCGATTTCGCCGATGCGAGTTGGGAGGCCTGGCTGGATGACGTTCGGCTGGTGCACCGCTGGGCTGCCGGTCAGGTCGACGGACCGGTATGGCTGTGGGGGCTGCGCGCCGGTGCGTTGCTGGCGTGCGAGGCGGCATCACGCTTCGCGATGGACGGGCCGATTCTGCTGTGGCAGCCGGTGAGCAGTGGCCGCCAGCACCTGCAACAATTCCTTCGCCTGGTGACGATGGCCAAGGTGGTCGGAAAATCCGGCGAGGCATCCCGCGAATCTCCGCAGTCCCGCTTGGCGGCCGGGGAGAACGTCGAAGTGGCGGGCTACGTGCTGAGCCCATCGCTCGCCGACGGACTGGCGAGTGCAACCCTCGACGTGCCGGCTGATGCGCCGCGTGTGCTCTGGCTGCAGGTCGCAGCGCCGGATGTGCCGCCACCCCGTGCGCTCGGCGAATTGCGGGAGCGACTCGGCGAGCGTACCCCCGTGCTCGAATACCGGGCCGTTGCCGGCCCCGCATTCTGGCAGGTTCAGGAAATCGAAGAGGCGCCCGAACTGCTCGCGGCCACGACGGCGCTGGTCGAGGAGACGGCTGCCGCCGAGCTGGCCAGCGCATGAACGAAACACCGGTCGTCTTCGATTGTGCGGGTGAGCCGCTGATCGGCGTTCTTGCCAGGCCGGCCGCGCCGGCCGCCGTGGGTGTCGTCATCGTCGTCGGCGGGCCCCAGTATCGCGTCGGAAGCCACCGTCAGTTCGTCGAACTGTGTCGCGGGCTGGCCGCGCGCGGCATTGCCTGCCTTCGTTTCGATTGTCGCGGCATGGGCGACAGCGCTGCGGCGCGGCGGGATTTCGAATCGATCGAGGCGGATGTGGGCGCGGCGATCGATTGCCTGACCGGTGCGATTCCGTCGCTCGAGGGCGTCGTATTGTGGGGCCTTTGTGATGGTGCTTCGGCAAGCCTGATGTATGCGCCGTCCGACCCGCGGGTCGTGGGCGTCGTCGCGTTGAATCCGTGGGTCCGATCGAACGAGACCTTGGCGGCGGCGAGGGTCGATCACTACTATAAGCAGCGCCTGCGATCCATGGAATTCTGGCGACGGCTGTTGCGCGGCGAGATCGCGCTCGGCCGCGCGATCGCCGGATATGGCGGCGCGTTGCTGGTGAAACTGGCGGGGCGAGGCCGTGCCGGTCCGTCCGAGGCCAGCCATTTCACGGACCGGATGGAAGCGGGCTGGCGCCATCTTCGCGATCGTGTGCTGGTGATCCTCAGCGGCAGGGACCTCACGGCGCAGGAATTCGTGGGATTTTGCAGGCAACGGCCGGCCTGGCAGGGGGCGCTGCGTGCGGGGCCCAACCTGGCGGAGCTCCCGGACGCCGATCACACATTTTCCCGCAGCGAATGGAAGCGTACCGTCGAAGAGATCACGGCAGGATGGGTCATGAGCCGCGTAGACTGCGGGCCTGCCCGTGGGGCGAACGCCGAGGATCGTTGAATGCGGGCGACGAATGCCGTACATGAGGAACAAATGAGTACCGAAGGGCTGGTCAGCGTCGTCATCCCCGCCTACAACGTCGCTTCGCATATCGCCGAAGCCATCGAAAGCGTGCTGGCCCAGGGTTATCCGGAACTGGAGATCATCGTCGTCGATGACGGCTCCTCCGACGATACGGCCGAAGTCGTGGCAGGCCGTTTTCCGCAGGCCCACCTGGTGCGCAAGGCGAACGGTGGCGCGGCCTCCGCTCGCAACGTCGGAATCCGGGCCGCCCGTGGGCAGTATGTGGCATTCCTCGACGCCGACGATGTCTGGCTGGCGGGCAAGCTCAATGCACAGATCGACTATCTCGTGGCACATCCCGAGGTGGGCCTGGTCTGCAGCGGATTTTCGCACTGGCTGGCCGACGATACCGGGGCCTTTCCCGACCCGGCAACCCAATTTGCCGAGGTGGCGCAGCGCGGAGCAATCGACGCGGAATGCTCTGGCTGGGTGTACCACAAGCTGCTGCTGCACAATTTCGTGTGGACCACCACGGTGGTGATGCGCCGCGCCTTGATCGATCGGATCGGCGAGTTCGACGAAGCGCTCCGGCTGGGCCAGGACTACGACTACTTTCTGCGTGCGGCGCGAGAGACCGAGATCCATCGTCTGTCCGGCGTGATGGCGCTGTACCGCCATCATGGCGGAAGTGCCACGGCCCGGGGTACCGACACGAACTATGGGGCGCAGGTGCTCTCCCGGGCCGTTGCGCAATGGGGCCTGAGCAGTCCGAACGGCGAATCGATCTCCACGCGGGATTTCCGTAATCGCATCTCGAAGATCCACTTCATGAGCGCCTACCATCACTATCGCTGCGGCAATGCGCGAACCGCGGTGCGGGAGTTTCTCGCCAGTGCGCGCATCCGCCCGCTGCAATTCAAGTCCTGGGCCTATGCTGCGCTGTCGGCGTTCTCGTCGCTGACCGGGAGAGCGGGTGGCTAGGCCCGAACCCGCACGCCGGAAGCCGATGGCCAACGGATGGACGGCGTCGTCGTCCATCATGGCGAATCATGACAGGTGGATAATCGGGGCGTCGGCGTTGGGCCGATCGTGCCGGCATGCGCGCGGAATCCGGCCGCAAGCCGCGATACGGGCGTTCGCGGCGGATATGACCGCCGTTGGCCATCGGATCTGAGCTCGCAGCTTCGATGGCGGAATCCGCCAACATTCCGAGAAGGACCATACCGAGATGAACTCGATGATCGTCTACCTTGCGGGACTCCAGATCTTTCTGCTCTTGCTGACCCTGGGCATCGCCCTGGTCCTGCTGCACAAGACGCGGAAGATTCATCTTGCCACCTACGATCTGCAGAGTGCCGGGCGAGAAACCAGGATGCTCTTTGCGCAGATTCAGTCCCTGCTCGCCCTCGAGCGCAAGTTGGGGCTTGCCGAGCCGCTACCGCCGATGCGCGGATGGGTGGGGTCTCCGGACTTCCTGCTGCGGGTTGCCAACTCGGTCCTGGAGCGCAAGCCGGAAACCGTCATGGAATGCAGTTCCGGGGTGTCGACCCTCGTCATCGCCCGCTGTCTTCAGATCATCGGCCGTGGGCATGTCTACAGCCTGGAGCACGACGCCACCTATGCCAATACGACGCGGGATCTGCTGGCGCGATACGGGTTGTCCGAGTGGGCCAGCGTGATCGATGCGCCCTTGCAGACCGAGCACACCGAAACACCGTGGTATTCCGAACGCTTGATTCCATCCGACCTTGCGCCGATCGACATGTTGGTGGTCGATGGTCCGCCGGCAACGACGGCACCGCTTGCCCGTTTCCCCGCGCTGCCCCGACTTGCCGGTCGCATGGCAGACCGGTCGCTCGTGATTGTCGACGACGCGAGCCGTCCGGACGAGGTGGAGATGGTCAAGCGCTGGCGCAAGTTGTTCCCGGGCGGCGTGTTTACCGACTGCTACTGCGAAAAGGGCTGTGTCATGCTGGCGTTCGACCGGCCATTGACGGCAGGGCAGGGAAGTGGAAGCGATGCGACCCGGCCGAATTCCTCTGGGACCGCTGGCGAGCCCATGCGCGATGCTGCCGTGGGCGCCAGGTCGAGAGCCTGAACATGGAGGCCGATATCGATCGCCTCGGCGTCGCGAGAAAACCCTATTTCAGTGCCAAGATCGTCGATCACGGCGTAACCACGGAAGGGGAGGTCGCGTGCGCCCTTGGGCGGCGCGTTCCGGGCGAGATCCCGGAATGTGACGACGGCGTCTTCGCCGGCTGGCGTTGGGACGGGGAGCGGCTGGTCGCCAGCAACGATCGCTACGGCCTGTATCCCCTTTTCTATTCGAACTGCGGCGGCGAAGTCCGCGTGTCCCCGTCGATCGCCGAGGTTTTGCGGGGCAACGTGTCGCGCAGGCTCGACTACGATGCGCTATCGGTGTTCTTCGGCTTGGGCATGTTCATCGGAGACGCCACGCCGTTCGCGGAGATTCGCCTTCTGCCGCCGGGCAGCATTCTCGAATGGTGCCGCGGTCGAGCCACGATCCGTGAAGCAGGCTTCCGGCGAACCGGGCCGATGCGCGCCGGAGCCATTGGCCGCACCGAAGCGATGGAGACCTACGCCCATCTGTTCGGCAAGGCAGTGAGCAAGCGGCGGCCGGACGGTGGTTCGTTCTGCGTACCGCTGAGCGGCGGGCGCGACTCCCGGCACATCCTGTTCGAGTTGATGCGGCAGGGCATAAAGCCCGATTTCTGCCCCACGGTGACCTATCGGCCGCCGGCGACGAACGAGGATGCGCGGATTGCCGCGCTGATGACCAGCGAATTCGGGATTCCCCACGTGCTGATCGACGAGCCGCCATCGTTTCATCGGGCGGTCGTAAAGGACGTTCACCTCACGAACTATTGCGGCAGTGGGCACGCCTGGATTCTTCCGGTTGCCGCCTATCTGACGGGGCGTGTCACGACCGTCTACGATGGCATTGCCGGAGACATCCTTTCGAACGGACTGCTGTTGAGCGAGCGAAAGCTGTCACTGTTCGAAGGCAACCAGCTCGAAGAACTGGCACTGCTGTTGCTAGCCGAGGCCAATCGGTCATCCGTGACCCAGAAGGTACTGTCCCGGGATTTCCTGAAGCGGATGGACAAGGGCGCAGCAGTGGCGAGTCTGGTGAAGGAACTCGAGAAGCACGTATCGGCGCCGAATCCCGTTGCGTCCTTCTATTTCTGGAATCGAACCAGGCGGGGAATCGGGCTCATTCCGTTCTCGATTCTGTCCGAGATCCCGGTCGTCCACTGCCCCTACCTCGATCACGAGGTGTTCGACTTCCTGATGTCACTCGACGGTGCGATGTTTCTGGGTGGTTCGTTCCATGATGAAACGATTCATCATGCCTACCCGGAATTCGCACATTTTCCCTATGAGATCGCGGGCGATCGACCCGGCTTGAGCCGCGAGGGGCAGAGATATTATCAAAAGGCGATTCTCGAATTCATGAGGTACCTGGTTCGGCGTGGTGGAAGGCCCTCGGCGCTGGTGCGAAGGGGATACGTGCTGCCGAGAGCATTGTTCGGACTGTTGATGAAAAGAACCGAACTGCCGTGGTACATGACGCAGGCGATATACGCGACCGAGTTGGGGGATGCATGTTGAGCGAGTACACGCCCGCGGCCGAAGCCGGCGCGTCGCGAAGCGGTTCTGGCGTCGGATCGGGGACCGCAATCCGGCCGTTTCGAGAAATTCGGCCGGAAGGCGGCGAGGCCAACATGCGCTGGTGGATCGACGGATGATGCGCCCGAATTCGACCTGCCCGCGTGTGGCCGTGATCATTCCGTTCTTTCAGCGGACCCGCGGCCTGTTGGCGGATGGGGTGCGATCGATCCTCGCCCAGACCGGCGTGGAGGGCCTGGAAGTCATCGTGGTCGATGACGGGTCACCGATCCCCGCTGAGCAGGAATTACAGGAACTGCTCGAGGCGTCGTCCGGCCGCATCCGGATCGTGAAGCAGCCGAACAGCGGACCCGGTGCCGCCCGAAATCGCGGGCTCGACAGCGTCGGTCCTGCAACCGAATACGTCGCCTTCCTGGATTCGGACGACCGATGGGAGCCGACGTTTCTGGGCGATGCGGTTTTCGCGCTGGATCAGGGGTACGACGTCTTCTTCGGGAATACGACCCGATTCTCCCTGGACGGGACACGTTTCAGCTGGAGCGCGTCGCCGGATCTGAACCTTCGCGTGGAAAACCACGTGCCGATCGACTCGGCGCGTGAGGTCTATTCGTTTCAGGGCGATTTTTTCGATTTTCTGGTGTTTCGAAGCAGCATCATCAGCACATCGACGCTCGTCTTTAACTTCAGGAAGCACTCGAATCTGCGGTTCGAGGAGAAGCTATTCAACGGACAGGATCGGCTATTCAAGCTCGCATTGGGCAAGGGCTCCACCAAAGCAGCCTTCTCTCCCAAGGTCTGCGCAGTGGAGGGCGAAGGCGTGAATATCTTCGACAGTTCCGGTTGGGGCTCGGAAAAATCGATCCGACTCGTCGCCAACTACATCAGGCTCTCCAAATTCATTCTCGATCGAATCGAGATGAATCAGGCTCAGCAGCGGCACATCCACGCGCAACTCGACGAGTCTCGGCGTGCATTCGCAGCCAGCATGCTGCATTTGCTGAAGAATCGCGTCCGGATCGACGTGGGCATCGTACGGGCAGCCTTCAGGTCCGATCCGGCAACGGCACTGCTGCTATTGCCGAATATGGGGCGGATCGTCATCGACAAGATCCTGCCCCGGCGGTCGGGCGACGCGACGCGCGATCATTGACGCCCCTGCAATCGGCTTGCCAGGCTCAATCGAAATGGTCTGCTGGGGGTCGCACGGTCTCGGCGCGAATGGCCTCGATGCGTACCCACCGCCCGACTCCCTTCAAGCCAGGAGCTTGCCAGATCGCTGAAGCAGGCCGCAAGAGGTCGTCAAGGGCGCAGCGGATGAATGTCCTCGTCTTGAATATGGACATGGACGCCGCACTCGCGGAGTTCAGGGCGAAGCCTGATGCGATGGCACAGTGTCGAGAATGCGAGGATGAGTCCTTCGGTTCCCGTGTCGTCGACAAGCTGAGACGAGTGGTCGTCAAGCTTCCCAGGTGCATCCGGGACACCTGAATGGTCCGGACCCGGCGGTCGCCGATGGCGGCCGAGCGGGCCGTAGCGGAGTTGCCGATCGCGTGCCGTCGAAACGTCCCGCCGACCGTTGGCGCGATCGATCATCGCGTGGACGAGATCGTTCGCATGCTTCAATTCTGTGCGCCGACCGCTCCGCCGGCCGGGATCTCGGGCGTGTGAAGCGACGTCGTCGCCTCCGGTCCAGAAAAAACGCTCTTGTGCCGATACAGCCGCGCGGCCGAGCCGTGATTCCAGAGAATGATGTCCAGTTCGTCGATGACGATCGGCACGATTCCCTCATGCCGGCCGAAGGGCCAGTCCGAGAAGGCGCCACGCATGTCGCGTGCGACGCGCCATTCGTCCAAGTCCGGGCTGTACTCCCACAGGATGCGATCGTCGAGGAGGACCAGGTAATTGCCGGTAACGGGGTCATGGGCCAGGTTGTCGGATCGAATGCTGAAGGCAAAGGGGGCGTCCTTCCGATGCACGAGCTGGCCGTCTGCAGTGAGGATGTCGACGGTTCGGCGGGAATGGTTGCCGCCGATGAACAGCATGTCTCCACGCTTCGGGTTGTATCTTGCCGAGGAGTGGTAACCGTGCACCGCCGCTTTGACGAGCGGCATCCATCGGCCGTCGCGAAAGCCATGCAGCCTGTTCTCGGCCAAGGCAACCAGCATGTCCAGGCCGTAGTGCCAGTCGATCGAAATATAGCCGCTGACGGGGCCGTCCTCGAACTTCTCCCAGCGGTCATCGTCGATGACGTAGCGATGTAGGGTATGGCCGACCAGGCGGTAATAGTGCCCGCGTTTCCAGTCGAGTGCGGTTCTGCCATAAAGGTGTCCGAACTTTTCGAAGCGGGGTGGCGCGTTGGGCTTGTCCAGGCCGATTTCCCGCCACGCATTGCTTGCGGCGTCGTAGCTCAGGAAGCGATTGCTCTGTCGCAGTCCCTGGAAGTAGGCGCGCTTGCGTCGGGGGTCCCACTGCCCGGAGTCGGTCCAGGTGTCGATCGCTGGTGCGCTGCTGCCGTCCGGGCGAAGGCCCGCGAGAAGTTGTGAGAAGTCCCGTATCCCGGGCGGCAGGCCTGCTGCGAATGGTAGAAAGGTCCCCGGCTCGATTTCGGCGGCCAGGCGGGCGATGTGACTGCTACGAAACGCGACCGTCGGATCTGCTGCGCTCGCTGGGCCCGAGGCCAGGCAGAGCCAAACCGTGAGGAGTTCAGCGAGGTGCTGGCGGCAACGCGCGAAAAACCGGCTACGGAAGGAGGTGCTTCGCGGTTCGCTTGGGGCGGGTGAGGCCGCCGATACCTGGAGGTTGGCGCGCATGATTCACGGTAGCACTCCGGCCCTGTCGTTTCACGCACGGATCCCGTAAGGAGGTGTGAATCGAGATCGCCTGCCGGTCTCCGTCGGCCTGCCTCCGTCGCGCTGTCCCGACGCTGGCGCGTGCGATGCGGGGTCACGTTCCGGCCGGCCCGCGTTCGAGCGTGCAGTCGGGTGCCGGCGAATATCGGATGCGGAGGCGGAATGGTCGTTGGTCGGACTCCGTCGTTTCGTTTGCGAGGCATCGGCCGATCGCGTGCGGGAGGCTCGAGCCGAATGGGCTGGTCTGCCAGGGGCCGTCGGCCGACTGTGTGGTGATGAGATTGTGCCCGCCGGGGTTCGTGAGGCGGAGTTCGGCCGCCGCCAGGGGATCGAAGCGGAAATCGACCGAGACGGTGGCGTCGTTCGCGGACAGCACGATGCTCAGCGTCGCAGAAACGGATCGGAGGCGAGGACGGTCGAGGCTTGCCCGGCGGCCGATACGGCCGCGCAACAGGCGCCAATCGAGCGCGCCGACGATTTTCTGAAGCAGGGATCTGGGCGGATTGCGGGTCAGTGCAACCGGCTGGCCCGCCAATGCGATCGACACCCGCGAGTCGTCGCCATCCACCGTGACTTGTTCGAAGTCGGTCAGTGCATAGAGGGCGCCCCGATGCTGCAGGACCGGCGTCCAGCCGGCCAAGGCCGGGGTGGCGAGCAGCTGCGACCGATGGCAGCGAACCGGCGGAGCGACGAGCGGGACGCCGTGTGCCGAAAGATGTGCGATCAGCCCGCCCGCGTATCGAAAATCCGCTTCCTCTCGGCTGAACGACTGTGGCGGTTGGCCGTGGGTGGTGATCATCGCATTGAGGCCGGCGCTGGTGCGCAAGTACAGTATGCCGGCCTCGGCGTCGTGGAAGCAGCCATGGGCTGCGCCGATCCAGGTGAGGGCACGGTCCTGGTGCGGATGGGTTGCGTGGCGACGCAAGTGGCGTGCGACGGCGATCACCGCGGCCGCCCAGGCGTTGTAGACCGACAGGTGCATGTAGCCGTCCCAGCTCGCGTCGCCGCTTTCGGTGCCGGATGGGGTGAGCCACAGCAGGCCATCGGGGCGACGCTGGCCTTCGAGGCGGCGCGCGAGGGCGGTGATGGGAGAGGCAGGCTCGTCGGTATCGAAGCCGAGCAGAATCAGCGCGCCGAGCAGGCAGCCGTCTCCGAACAGAGCATGGTTGCTGCGTCCGAGCCCACCGGCGTAGCCGGCCGGATCCCAGCAATGCACGAGCCAGTCGAGCATCCGCTTGGCATGATGTGCGAGCGCGGGGTCATCGTGGAACCAGGCCGCAAGTGCGGCCAGGAACAGCGCCTTGTGGTGGTAGGCGATCGGGGTCGAGAAGCGCTTGCCGGGCCGCTCGGGAAAGTCGATGAAGGCGCCGGCAGTGGTGGTCCAGCGGTCGAGCAGCCCGTTCAGGTGGCGGGCACGCTTCGCGCGTTCCCGTTCAGGTGCCTCGATCAGGCGGCAGGTCTGTGCGAGCAGCGTCCAGTTGTTCGAGGGATAGCGCCGTTGCAGCGTACATCGGGCGGCGGCGGTATGAATCGGCGCGGCTTCTGTCGTCGGGACGGCGGTATCCGCCGCGACTCGGCCCAGCAGCCGGAGCAACAGGCGATTGAAGGGCAGGTGGCCGGTGCTGGCGTCGTCGATCGCGCACCAGGCATCGAACGCGTCGCGCGCGGTGGGCCACAGCGCCCGGTCGTGGGCGGCGAGGGCGAGCGCAGCGGACGTCTGGCCGTAGTGGTCGGGTGGGGTGGTTTGACGGGAATGGGGGTCGTGCAGCCCTCGGCCAGGGGTGATCTGTGCGGCGAGCCCAGCGATGAGGCCGGCCTGGAGGCGGTCGAGATCCGGGTTCATCGGATGCGCGTTCACGCATTCTCCTTCAGTGTGCGGTAATCAGCGCGTGCAGGAGGCGCAGCCCGAACCGGGCCGGTGTACGGTCCCATGGCGTGAAGCGCGGCAGTTCGAAGGGATGGCTCGTCCTGGTCGCGGCGGTGGGCACGGTCGATACCGCGGCCTCGAAGCCGCACTGCGAGACGAGCGCCGCGTGTTCCGCGCCGTAATCCTTGCCGGGACGGCCGTTGGGATAGGCAAACACGCGCACCGGTGCCTCGAGCAGGGTCTCGAGGCGCTTCCGACCGGCAAGGATCTCCTCCCGTGCGTGCTCGGGGTCGAGCCGGGCAAGGATGGGGTGCGTGTCGGTGTGGCCACCGATTTCCATGCCGGCCGCGTGCAGGGCACGCAGTTGGTCGGAAGTCATCATGAGATCGTCCGGCAGACGGACGCCGAACGATGCGGCCAGCGTTTCGACGGCGCTCGCTCGCTCGGCCGGTTCGAAGTACTTGAATTGGCCGATCAAGGCACCGACGAGCGCACGCCGGTCGTCGGTGCCGGCAAGCGCGCGGGTGCCGAGCCCGACCGAGGAAAAGTCGTGCCGCCCAGCGGGAAGCTGTGCCGCCAGTTCGATCAGCGTGTCGTTGAACATGCGGCCGCCATCGAGATAGGCGGGCGCGACGAAACAGGTCGCTGGAATGCCGGCTTCCCGCAGGATCGGCAGCGCGATCGTGAAGTTGTCGGCGTAGCCGTCGTCGAAGGTCACGCAGGCGGCGCGTGCGGGAAGGGTGCCGTCTTGCAGGCGCCGGGCGGCCTCGGGAAGTGGCAGCACATTGAAGTGTCGGGCGAGCAGCCCCATCTGCCAGCGGAACGTGGCGGCGTCCGGGTCCCCCGTGCGAAGAGGGTCGGGCTCGGGGAGTACGCGATGGTAAATCAGCGTCGATAGCTTGGCCCGGCGGCCGGCTGGCGAGAACATCGCCAGCGCGGTGCGCAGACCCGGTATCCCGGCTGTCGTCTTCATGACGCCGCTCCTTCTGCAGTCGGTGCCCCGGTTTCGGCAATCCGGTTGACGATGTGGCGGAACTTGCCGTTGGGCTGCGGCGGGATCTGCTCGACCTGCCGGATTTCAACGGCCACCCCCTCGCCCAACAGGCGTTCGATGCCGACCGACAGGCGAGTGGTCACTTCGCCCGCCGGCGGTTGGGCCATCGCGAGCTTCAGCACGACGCGGTCGTGGCTTTCCTGCACCACCTGGTAGGCTTCGAGGCCCGGGATGTCGCGAATCATGTGATTGACGGCGCTGCCGTGGATCCACGCGCCATTCCGGGCCAGCAGGCCATCGTTGGCGCGTCCGCAGATCGACGCGAGTACGGGCAGCCCGCGGCCACACGGGCAGCGCTCGGTCGTGCGGATGCCGCGGTCGCCGGTGCGATAGCGGATGAACGGGAATTCCGGCCCTGCCAGATTGGTGACCAGGATCTCGCCTTCGACGCCATCGGCCACGGCCCGACCTTCGGCGTCGACGATTTCGACGATGACTTCTTCCGCCGTGATGTGGAGTCTTCCGTGCGGGCATTCGCGAGCAATGAAGCCCGCGTCACGTGCGCCATATTCGTTGGCGACGCGACAGCCGAAGGCTTCGGCGATTTGTGCCCGCCATTCGGGTCGCAGGACTTCGGATGTGCAGAATGCCACCTGCACGCCGGCCTCGGTACAGTCGCCTCGCTCCAGCGCACGGCGGGCGATCCGAGCCAGCGCCGAAGGGTAGCCGAACATCATGGATGGCCGAAAGCGGCGGAGCCGGTCGAGGATGACGTCGACCTGTCCGTCGTCGAGGGCGCGGGCGGGGATCAGGCACGAACGCAGCAGTCGGTCGCGGATCGTCCGGATCAGGTCCTGGGCGCCGGTCTCGACCGGAGAGCCCCACAGCACGAACTCGCGGCTGCCGATGTCTACGCCCCACCAGCGGGTCGCGCGCCACTTGGCCGCAATGTCGAAGCTGACGCGATGGGGGCCGAGCAGGAAGCGTAGGGGCTCCCCGGACGAACCGCTGGTTCGCACCTCGGTCAATCCCGTGGCGCCCTCGGCACGCCAATCGGCGAAGTGGGCCCGGATCGTGGCCTTGTCCGTTATCGGCAATTCGTGCAGCAGGTCCTCAAGGCTGCGGTCGTGGCGGGTTATTCTTGCGTCCAGTCGCCGGCGGAAGTAGGGCACGGATCGCACCGAGTGTTCGAGAAACTGGCGCAATGCCCGAGCCTGCCGATCGACGATGAGATCGGGCGCCAGCCACTGGCTGTTTTCTAGCTCGGCGAGGATGGAAACCGTATCATGGCCCTTGAGCCGTTCGTGCAGCGGGAACAGGTAGCGACTGGTCAGCTTGGTATAAATGTCCATGGGGCTCGGATACCGGGGCACGCCGCGATTCTCTCAGGCATGGCCCGTGCTGGCACGTGATCTTTTAACGGCCCGGTCGGAACCGGGCGTCTGGTTTGGGAAACAGCAGATGATGCGCAAAACTGGCGTGGCCGTGGTTGCCGCCTTGGTGTTGGCGGGCGGCCTGCCCCGGATTGCTCACGCGCAGATGGCCGGTTGTGGCAACCCGTTCGCCAAGTCCGGTTTCGGACCGTTCGATTACCGGGTGGCGCGCGCGGAGGACCTCCATGTCGTCGAGCGTCGTCACTTCACGAGTGACGTCGCGATGCTGAGGCGCGGGGAGTCGACTTCGCAAATAGGTGGCGACGTTGCGTACACTCTTCGTGCCTTTCCTAATCACTACCGTGCACTGCAGGCGATGGCTAAACTGTCGCTGAAGGTCGGCGCGAATCCGCCCTCGGGTGCCGGCTTGCCGGTCGAATGCTGGTTCGAGCGGGGCGTCCAGTTCGTTCCGGATGACGCCATGGTGCGCGTACTGTACGGCAATTACCTCAGCCGCAAGGGCCAGCTGAAGGAAGCCGTCGCCCACTACGAGCAGGCCCGCGAACTGGCGCAGAACAGCGCCAACGTCCATTACAACCTCGGCCTCGCCTATTTCAACCAGAAGGACTACGAACAGGCCTTGGCCAGCGCCCACACGGCCTATGCGCTGGGATTTCCGCTGCCCGGCCTGCGCGACATGTTGAAACGTGCCGGAAAGTGGGCGGAACCGGCGCCGTCCGCCGAACCGCAGCCGGAGTCGCCGAGCGCGAGCCGGTAACGATCCAATCGCCGCTGGCGGGCGGGCTGCGTGCGAGCCTACTTGCTCTTGATCATCGTGCCGACGCCGTGATCGGTGAGAATTTCGAGCAGTAGGCAATGTTCCACCCGGCCATCGATGATGTGCACGGCCTTGACGCCGTTGCGCGCGGCATCGAGGGCCGAACCGATCTTCGGCAACATGCCGCCGGAGAGGGTGCCGTCCTCCACCAGCGCATCGATCTCGCGTGGTGTCAGCCCGGTCAGGAGATCTCCATTCTTGCTGAGCACGCCCCGCGTGTTGGTCAGTAGGACCAGCTTCTCCGCCTTCAGGATCTCGGCCAGCTTGCCGGCCACCACGTCCGCGTTGATGTTGTAGGTTTGCCCATCTTCGCCCACGCCGATCGGCGCGATCACCGGGATGAAGTCGCCTTGGTCGAGAAAGGAGATCAGGCTCGGATCGATCTGGGTGATCTCGCCGACCTGGCCGACGTCCACGGTGTCCCCCAGGGGGGCGTTGTGCTTTTGCATCAGGAGTTTCTTGGCACGGATGAAGCTTGCGTCCTTGCCGGTCAGACCGACGGCCTTGCCACCCGCCTGGTTGATCAG
>JAGRFZ010000070.1 GCA_020445785.1 Rhodocyclaceae bacterium | reverse complement strand
TCGCGGTACACTTTGGCATCGGCGGGACACCTCGTAATCCAGTCTAGACACCTGAATTAGAGCGCCTTTTGGCCGTCCCGCCGACCCCTATCGTGAAATTTCCGGGCTAGGCGAGGGAAGTGAAGGTCTCGCCCGAGAAGTAGAGGGCGATCTCGACCACATGGGCGACGAAGGCGCCGGGGAGGACCACCACCACCTTGAAGCGCGACGGCAGGGGCAGGGCGGGCAGGCGGCGGGCCATCCAGGACAGGGCCTCGTAGTGGATCAACGTGGTCAGGGCCAGCATCAACAGGCACACAGGCACAACGGTCAGCATCGTTTGCTCCAGAGTGCGGCTCGGGCGGCACCGCGCCTCGGCGGCCGGCGACGCGGCGCACTCACCGGACTACCCACTCGACACTTCGTGGCACCGAAGGTGCGGGTTTTGCACCGCCGGCCCGTTCGGCGGGCGCGAAACCGCGCGTCGCGAAACCCGCGCCTCACCCCCACGGGAGCGATCGCGCGCACTTCGGGCGGCCGGGCGTGCGCGTTCACAGGGCGAGACCGACGCGCAGTCCTTCCTCGAAGGCGCGCTTGGCATCCAGCTCGCCAGCGCGAGCGGCGCCGCCGATGCAGTGCAGGGGAAGGCCGTCGTCGGCCATTTCGGTGGCCAGCGCGTTTTCGCTCTCTTGCCCGGCACAGCAGACGATGGTGTCCACCCGCAGCATCTGGTCCTCCCCGGCGTGGCGGTAGTGCAGCCCATCGGCAGTAATGCGCAGGTACGCGACGCCGTCGAGCTGGACCACGCCGGCGTCGGCGAGCTCGCGCCGCAACACCCAGCCGGTGGTCTTGCCCAGGGTCTTGCCGAAGGGGCCCGCGCTGCGTTTCAGCATCCACAGCCGGCGCTCAGCGGCGGGGCTGCCGCCGCCGGCTTGCCAGCGCGTCAGATAGGCGGACAGGGAGGGCGTGCCGCCGTCGTGCAGCAGGAATGCGGCGACATCGTGGCCGATGCCGCCGGCGCCGATGATCGCCACCCGGGTGCCGGCCGTGGCGCGGCCGGCCAGCAGTTCGTCGTAGCCGACGACGATCGGCAGATCGATGCCGGGGATGTCTGGCCAGCGCGGGCGTACGCCGCAGGCCACCACGATCTCGTCGAAGCCCTCCCGCCGCAGCAGGGCGGCGTCGACCCGCGTGCCGGTGCGCAGCTCGCCGCCGGCGTCGATCAGGCGCGCCTCGTAGGCGGCGGCGACCCGGGGGTAGTCTTGCTTGCCGGGGATGCGCCCGGCTAGCAGGAACTGGCCGCCGACCTCGGTTTGCTGTTCGAACAGCACCACTGCGTGGCCGCGCTCGGCGGCAGCCAGCGCGGCCGCCAGCCCGGCCGGGCCGGCACCGACCACCGCCACGCGCTTGCGCTGGGCCGCCACGCTCGGCACGAAGTCCAGCTCGCGGCCGGCCACGGGATTGACCATGCAGCTCACCGCCTCGCCGGTGAAGTAGTGGTCGAGGCAGGCCTGGTTGCAGGCAATGCAGGGCACCAGGCGTTCTTCGTGGCCCTCGCTCGCATGGCGGACGAAACCGGGGTCGGCGAGGAAGGGGCGGGCCAGCATCGCGAGGCTGCCGTCGCCACGCGCCAGCAACGCTTCGGCGAGCTGCGGGTGGTTGATGCGGTTGGTCACCGCCAGCGGAATCTGCAGTGCGCGGGCGAGGCGGCCCGCGGTGTCGGCGAACAGTGCGTCGGGCACGCACTGCTGTACGGTCGGCACCGGCGACTCGTGCCAACCGACGCCGGTGGACAACACGTCGGCACCGGCGGCGGCGACGGCCTGTGCCATCGCCACGGTCTCATCCCAGGGCAGGCCACCGTCCACCAGGTCGAGCAGCGAATGGCGGTACATCAGCAGGCGCTGCGGGCCCAGCACCTCGCGTACCGCGCGCACCACCTCGACCGCGAGGCGGATGCGGTTCTCCAGTGGCCCGCCCCATTCGTCGCTGCGCTGGTTGGTGCGGGGCGCCGCGAACTGGCTCAGCAGGTAGCCTTCCGAGCCCATGATCTCGCAGCCGTCGTAGCCGGCGGCGCAGGCCAGTTGCGCGCAGCGGCGGTAGTCGGCAATGGTGCGGCGGATGCCGGCGTCGTCGAGTTCGCGCGGCGCGCTGCGACCGATCGGCGCGCGGATCGGTGACGGGCCGACGATGTCGCCGTGCATGCCGTAGCGGCCGCTGTGCAGGATCTGCAGCAGGATGCGGCCGCCGGCTGCGTGCACCGCGTCGGTCACCGGGCGGTGCTCGGCGAGCTGGTGATCGTCGATCAGGTAGCCGGGGCCGGCTTTCATTCGGCCTTCGACATTGGGTGCGTAGCCGCCGGTCACGACCAGGCCGCAGCCCTGGCGTGCACGTGTCGCGTAGAAGGCGGCGAGGGCCGGCACCGCGGCCATGCCCGCCTCCTCCAGATTGGTGTGCATCGAGCCCATGATGACCCGATTGGGCAGCGTGAAGGGGCCGAGGTCGATCGGCGCGAGCAGATGGGGATAGGGCATCGGACGAGCCTCCGCGATGCGCCGGCCGGATCGCAGCGGCGCGTGCCCGAGTAGTCTAGCGCGTCCGTCCGTCCGCGGGTGTCAGCCGGCTGGCACGCCGGCGAGGCGTAGGCCTTCGAGGTAGCGTTCGACGTGTTCCGCCTCACGCAGATAGAAGAGCTTCTGGCGCGCGAAGCCGATCGTGAAGCCGGGCATCAACTGCAACAGGTGGTCTCTCGCCCGACCCGCGGCGGCGAGGTGGCCGGCCAGCGCCATCGCCACGCAACGATGGGCCCAGGCCCAGTACTGGCAGTTGGGGATGCCGGCGGCGCGGTCGGTCCACGCCACCGCGGTGTCGTAGTCGCCCTTGAAGATCAGCGCCAGCGCACCATAGGAGTAGAAAGCCCAGAGTTGCGGATCGTTGGGCGAGAGCGCGATCGCCCGGTCGAAGCACTCGACCGCTTCCTCGTAGCGCTTCTCGTAGGCCAGGGAGTCGCCGAGGCCGCAGTGGGCGGCGGCGAAGGAGGGATTGAGTGCGATCGCCGCCTGGTTCTCGGTGATGGCATGGCGGTATTCGCAGCGCGCCAGCAGCACCCGCGCGCGCAAGGCATGGAAGCTGGCGTTTTGGCGATCGATCTCCAGTGCCCGGTCGCAGGCCGCGAGGGCCTGGTCGAGCAGTTCCGGCGTCGGTGGCGTCTCCCAATAGACCATGCCGAGGATCAGCGCGTAGGCCCACCACGCGAAGGCCTCGCCGAACTGCGGGTCGAGTTCCTGGGCGCGCAGTAGCAGGCGCTGGGCCTCGATGTTGTCGGGCCCGGTAAACTTGAAGAAGTGGAAGATGCCCAGGTGGTAGCAGTCCCAGGCGTGCAGATCGGGGGGGCGCGACTGGATCAGCTTGCTGCGCTCGGAGAGTCCGATCTCGGGCTCCAGCCGGGCGGCGATCATTTCGGTGATCTCGTCCTGCAGCGCGAAGATGTCGGACATCTCCCGGTCGTAGCGCTCGGACCACAGGGTGTGCCCGCTCATGCCATCGACCAGTTGCACGGCCACGCGGATGCGGTTGCCGGCCCGCTGCACGCTGCCTTCGACGACATAGGCCACCGCCAGCAGGCGACCGACGTCGCGCACGTCTACCGCGCGTCCCTTGAAGCCGAAGCTGGTGTTGCGGGCGACCACGTCGATCCAGCGATGCCGGCAGAGGCGGGCGATGACGTCGGACGTGATGCCGTCGGAAAGGTACTCCTGCTCCGGGTCCGACGACAGATTGACGAAGGGCAGTACCGCCACCGCTGGCCGTCCCGATGGCGCACCCGCCGTCGTCGTGGCCTCGGCGGTCGCGACCGGGGCGGCCGATTCGATCCCCGGCGCGCCGGGGCCGACCTCGCCTTCGTCGCGCCGCACCTCACCAGCGAAGCGAAAGCCCTTCTTGTGCACCGTGCGGATGTATTTCTGGGCCTGGCCGTCGTCGCCCAGAGCCTGGCGCGCCGACTTGATGCGGCTGCTGACGGCGGCCTCGGACACCACCCGACCGCGCCAGACGACCTCGATGATCTCGTCCTTCGAAATCATGCGGCCGGCATTCTCGACCAACAGCAGCAACAGTTCGATGACCTGCGGTTCGACGCGTATCGGCGTATCGCCGCGGCTCAATTCGAAGCGGTCGGCATCGAGCGAGAAGTCGTCGAACAGATCGCGCAGCGGCACGAAGAGGGGTGGGGGTGGTTGGGTCCGCGGTACGGGCCTGCGGCCGATGTTAGGCCAATCTACAGGTTTTCTCCACAACAACACCGGTCCGGCTGCAAGTCCGGCGAGGGGCTGCTACGTACCATGGAATCGCTCCCACGAGCTTTGCACCAGAACCGAACCCCACCAAGGAGAACAATCATGGACAGCACCAAGCAGAAATTCCTCGTCAATTGCACCTTCGGCGCCGATGACGTCGAGCGCGCGACGATCGCCTTCATCCTCGCGGCGACCTCGTCGAAGACCGCCGAGACCGCGGTCTTCGCCACCGCCGATGCCGCCCGCCTGTGTGTCAAGGGCGGTGCCGACGGCCTTGCCGCCGAGGGTTACGAGCCGATCGACCAGCTGATGCGTCAGTACCGCGACAACGGCGGCATGATCTGGCTGTGCCCGGCCTGCGCCAAGGCGCGCGGCATCACCGAAGGCGACCTGCGCGAAGGCGTCGAGATCGCGGGTGCGCCGCGCACCATGGCCTTTCTCGACAGTGGCGCGCGAGTGCTCGCGTAAAGCGCGCGAGAAGTGCCCCGGCCGATCGAGGCCGGGGCGGCCGACGAAGCCTACGAGGGCAGCACCATGGAACGAGATCGGGCGGAATGTGGCGACCTGGGCCAGTGGCTGGCGCGGATCGGTCGGGACCTCGACGATTTCCTGCGGTTCGAGCGCGGCGACGCGATGACACGTGCCGGCGACTGGCGGGCGGCGCTGGTCCGGCCCTTGCCGGAGCACGGGGTCGGCATCGAGGCGGTCAGCGCCGAGATCGGCCGCTGGCTGATCCCGAACGGTTCGCAGATCCCGAACCCGGCGTCCAGTGCCTTCATCACCACCGGCGCCGCCACGGTCGGTGCGCTGGCGACGGCCGCCGGGGCCATCGCTGCGCCCCAACGCATCGGCCTGACCGCCTTCAACCTGCTGGAGGAAGTTTCGCTCGACTGGTTGGCGGAGCTGTTCGCGCTGCCGGCCGGCATGAAGGGGCTCTACAGCAGCGGTGGCTCGGTCGCCAACCTGGTGGCCCTGGGCACTGCGCGCCAGGCGGCCTTCGAGGCGGTCGGGCGCGATCCGGCCCGCGAGGGTGTGGACCGACCGGGTCGAATTTTTGCCACGGCCGCCAGCCACCACACCATCCGCCGTGCCGCCGCGGTGCTCGGCCTCGGGCGGGCGGCGGTGCGACTGGTGGATGCCGACGCCATGGGGCGGATGAAGCCGGCCGCGTTGCGCGCGGCGCTGGCCAGCTGCGACGAGGCACTGCCTGTGGCCGTGGTGGCCAACGCCGGTACCACCAATGCCGGTGCCATCGACGATCTCGCCGCGCTCGGCACCATCGCCCGCGAGCACCGGGTGTGGTTCCACGTCGATGGCGCCTACGGACTGCCCGGCATCCTCGATCCCCAGGTGCGGCCGCTGTTTCGCGGACTCGAACTGGCCGACTCGGTGATCGTCGATCCCCACAAGTGGCTCGGCGCGCCGGTCGGCATCGGTGCCACCTTCGTGCGCGACCGGGCGTTGATGGCGCGTGCCTTCACCCAGACTGCCGCCGATTACCTGGAAGGCGCCTGCGAAGACGGCAACGCCAGTCATTCGATGGACAGCCTCGGCATCCCCTACGCAGATTTCGGTGTCGAGCTGTCGGCGCCGTGCCGTGGCGCCGTGGTCTGGGCGCTGCTGCGTGAGATTGGCCGCGAAGGCCTGCGCGCGCGCATCTGCCGGCACAATGCCATGGCGCGCCGTGTCGCCGAGCGCGCCGATGCCCACCCGGAACTCGAAGTGCTGCAGGCGCCGACCCTGTCGATCTGCTGCTTCCGCTATCGTGGCGACGGCAGCGGCGATCTCGACGCGCTGAACCAGCGCCTCCACCGCGAGATGGTGCGCCGCGGCCGTGCGATGCCGAGCACCACGGTGATCAACGGCCGGCTGGCGATCCGGCCGTGCTTCGTCGGCGCCCGCGCGACGATGGTCCATGCCGACGAGCTGGTGGACGAGGTCATCGCGATCGGTCGCGAACTGGTCGGCCGGGACGGCGGGCTTGCGCGAGTCCGACAAATGAGCCAACACAAAGTCAACACCGCGCCCATCCGAAGCGCAGGACACCCCACAGGAGAGCAGCCATGAACCGCCGTTTCGACAGCATCCTCGACACCATCGGCAACACACCGGTGGTGCGCATCAACAACCTCGGTCCGAAGCACGTCAATCTCTACGTCAAGGTCGAGTCCTTCAACCCGATGGGCTCGGTCAAGGACCGCTTGGCGCTGGGTGTGATCGAGGATGCCGAACGCCGCGGCGAACTGAAGCCGGGCCAGACCATCGTCGAGGCCACCAGCGGCAATACCGGCATCGGTCTGGCCATGGTCTGTGCCCAGAAGGGCTATCCGCTGGTGGTGACGATGGCCGAAAACTTCAGCGTCGAGCGCCGCCGTCTGATGCGATTCCTCGGTGCCCAGGTGGTGCTGACCCCGGCCTCGCTGAAGGGTTCGGGCATGGTCGCCAAGGCCGAGGAGCTGGCCCGAGCGCACGGCTGGTGGCAGTCGCGCCAGTTCGAGAACCCGGCCAATGCCGAGATGCACGAGCGCACCACCGCGGTCGAAATCCTCGACGCCTTCGCCGACGTCGGGCTCGACTACTGGGTGACCGGCTTCGGCACCGGAGGCACCTTGAACGGCGTCTCGCGCGCGCTGCGCCGGCAAAGTCCGGATACCCGGATCGTCGTCTGCGAGCCGGACAACTCGCCGATCCTCGCCAGCGGCATCGCCCAGGCGCGCAACTCCGACGGCAGCCACAGCCAGAGCCACCCGGTGTTCCGGCCGCACCTGATGCAGGGCTGGTCGCCGGATTTCATCCCCAGGCTCGCCGAGGAAGTCACCGACGGTGGCCGCATCGACGACTTCCTCGCGATAAACGGCAGCCGGGCACTCGATTGCGCGCGCGATCTGGCCCGCAAGGAAGGGATCTTCGTCGGCATCTCGTCCGGCGCCACCTTCGCCGGAGCGCTGGCGATCGCCGAGGACGCGCCGGAGGGGGCCAACATCCTGTGCATGCTGCCGGACACCGGCGAGCGCTATCTGTCGACGCCGCTGTTCGAGGACGTGTCCGCCGAAATGAGCGAGCAGGAGATGGCGATCTCGCGCTCGACCGCGAACTACCGCTTCGACGTCGCGGCGCCGGCCGCGGCGCCGGCCGCGGAGGCCGCCGAGCCCGAACCCGAAGCGGTGGCCGAGGTCGAGGAACTGACGTCGGACGGCAGCCAGCCGGTCGTGATGTTCGCGCTCGAATGGTGCGAATTCTGCTGGTCGGTGCGCAAGGTGCTGGCCAAGTACGGCATCGACTACCGTTCGGTGGATCTCGATTCGGTCGCCTACCAGCCCGACAACCGGGGTGGCAAGGTGCGCGAGGCGCTGCGCGCGAAAACCGGATGGAACACCTTCCCGCAGATCTTCATCGGCGGCGAATTCGTCGGCGGTTGCACCGATCTGTTCGATGCCCTGAAGGACGGCAGCCTCGGCGAACGCCTGGATCGCCATGACATCCACTTCGACCGCAAGATCACGGACGACCCCTACGGCTACTTGCCCAAGTGGTTGCATCCGCGCTGAGGCCAAGGGCTCAAGCGGGCGCCTTCCGCCTGGCAGGCGGGAGGGCGCCGCAATCCTCCTTCAATTGACTATGCGCCTAGCCATCCTCGGCGATCTGCCGTGCCGGCGAGGACTTGTGCGCATAAGCCGGGTCGGTCGGCAGTCACTGCCAGGCGCGCGATCGAATCCACCGTTGGATGCCGCCGGCCGCCAGGTTTCGTCACCGGCCTGCCAAGACCGCTTCCCGGTTTCGGCCATCTTGGGCTGCGAAGATCCTTGGCGGCGGGGCCGAAGGAGGTGGGTGTGGCGGAGGATCGAGACTGGCAGGGCGGGCGGGTGGCGAAACCGCATGCCCAGTGGCGACGCGGTGAGGTATGGCGCTGGGTCTGGGTGTTGCCTGCGGCGGCGATCGCCGGCTACGGTGTGTTGCTGGCAGGTCTGGCCGCGACCTTGCTGGCGAACGAACTCTGCCCCTGGGGCGAGATCGTTTCCGGTCTGTGCACGGCCCGCTGGCTGACAATGCTGCAATCCGGCATCGATGCGCTCTCTGCCATGGCGGCGGCCTTGCTCGCAGTGCTCGCGGCCGGCCGGGTCGCGCCGCGGGCGAAACCTCTTGTCGCGGCGATCACCTGCGCCGTCTGCAGCCTGCTCGCTGCCGGGATCGCGATCGTGCCCCTCCTGGCCGCTACGCTCGGCGGGGTGGTCGGGGTCTGGCGATGTCGCTGCCGGCGTTGAATCCGCCCGCGGGCATCCCGAACCGCCCGCGCCGTTCGGAGGATGCGGGCCGGTCTGTTCCAGCAGCGCCCGTCGTTAGCGACACCGGCCCGCTTGGATGCCGCCTTCGCGAGTCTGACGGACACCGATGCGGCGGCGGTTTCGAAGCTCGGGTCTGGGCCTGAACCGCCGGAGTTTGCTGCCGCATCCGGGCCGGGCGGCCCCGATGCCGATGCTTCAGAAGCGATACTGGGCGAGCAGCCCGACCACGTGGGCGTCCCAGTCGTCCACCTCGGTGCCGAGCAGCATCTTGGCACGGTCGGCGTAGCGGATGCCGTCGTAGTGGAAGTCGTCGATCTGGCCGGCTTCGTAGAGGGCGTAGAGGCGCCACGACAGTTGCTTGGTGAGTTGACCGCGCAGATTGGCCTCGAGGATCTGCTGCTGGAAGCGCAGCTCGTCGAAGCTGCCGCTGATGGACGAGCCCGCCAGGCTTCCGGTCAGCGCCGCAGCCGAAGCCGCCGCGTAGCCGACCCGGGTCTTGGTGAGGCCGTAGGAGTAGCGCAGACCCAGGCGATAGCCGCTGCCGAGCCCGGTTTCGAAGCCGGTCGACACGAAGTGGCTACGCTCGTCTTCGCCAGAGGCCCAGGCGTTGGCAAAGGGATAGTAGTCACCGCCGGGGTTGGCATCGTGGGAGCCGATGTCGGTCGAATCGATGTTACGCACCGCCGAGTCGAGCTGCTGGTAGTGGTAGGAGAGGAACCAACTGGTTTCGGCGCCGGGTGCGTAGGAAAACTCGGCGCCGAAGTTGCTCGTGGTGTCCCCGGACAGACCGTAGGCCGCGTCGTACTCGTTGTCCTTGTAGTCGGCGGTCAGCATCAGATCGGCCTGGTCGTTCAGTGCGACGTTGAACTTGACCGCGAGCGTGACCTGGTCGCGCTTCGACAGGTCCGACTTGCGCAGCGCCGCCAGGGTGTGGGGCTCGAGCACGGTGTCGATGAAGTTCTGCGACGCGGCGGCATCGGCCGGGTCGGTGGCCGGGTCCTCGATGAAGTCGTGCAGCAGGTGCTCGGTCCAGAACGCTTCGTATGGGTTCGAGTCGTAGGGGCCGTCGTAGTCGCGCTCGGCGAAGCCCGCCTCGACCCGCAGACTGCCCCAGCGGCCGTCGCGATGGACCAGGTTCAGCCGGAACTTGTTCTCGTCGGTCTCCTCGACCTCGCGGTAGCTGCGCTCGATCTGTTCCAGCTCGTAGTCGAAGCCGAGCAGGGTGCGGGGCGTAAGGCGGTAGCTGAAGGCCGCGGTATAGCTCTGCTTGTCGTGGTCCCAAGGCACCGAGCGGTAGTGGAAGTTGGCGAACTGGCCGTTCTCCGGGTCGAACAGGCGGAACAGGGCGGGCGACTGGAAGGCCTCGGCCAGCGCGCCGTCGAGCAGCACGAAGGCGCACTGGCCGTTGATCGCGTTGCAGGTCGAGAACGGCGGCGTCTCGTTGTCCTCTTCGTAATGGCGGTAGCCCAGCTTGAAGCCGAAGCGTTCGGTCGGCTTGAACGACAGTTTCAACTGTTCGAGCCCGGTGTCGATGCGCGCGTCCGCGCGTCGACGCTCCAGGGATGCGACCGTGTTCCATTGATCGAGATCGACCAGACCGCCGAGGATCACGCCGCTGTTGCTGGTGAAGGGCAGCAGCCGGTCGTCCTGTTCCATGCGCCCGCGCGACAGGGCCAGCGTGGCGACACCGTTCCACCACGGCAGCTCGTGATTGCCCTCGACGTGCACGCGGTGGAAGTCGTTGTCCGGCGCCAGGTCGGTCTGTCCAGTACGCGGCGAATAGCTGCCGCCGAAGATGCCCGAGGTGTCCCACGGGTTGTCGTAGGTGAGGCTGTCGATGTCGTTGCGAAAGAACGAGCCAGTGTAGCTGGCGTCGAGGTTGTAGCGGCCGCCCTGCAGCCGGATGCCGGCGGTGACGTCGTTGGACGAATAGTCGATGGGCTGGATCACCTCGTTGACGGCGCCGATGTTGCCGAGCGCCTCGAGAAAGTCGAAGTTGAAGCTGCCGCCGTAGGCCTTGATGCCGTCGCGCTGCTCGTGCATGTAGTTGAGGTAGGCGGTGAGCCCTTGGCGCAGTTCGACATCGAGGCTCAGCCCGACGCGTTCGCGATCGACCCGCAGGGTCAGGTCGCGCTGCGCGGCGATGGTGTCGTTGAGGCCGACGGCCCCGTCGCCGGAGATCGAATTGGGCGGGATCGCATCGGGCAGACGCAGCCGCCCGGTGCCCACGCCGAGGTAAGGGGTCTTGGCGTTGGTGGCATACACGTGGGGGATCTTGTTGACCGTGAAGCGCGCCCGATAGCTGCCCGCCTTGCCGGCATCGACCTCGAGATGGGCATCGTCGAGCCCGAGATTGCCCGCGTTGATGTGCGCGTAGCGGGCGGAGCCGGAGTCCTGCGCCGACAGGTCGATCACCGTGATGGTGGGTCCGTCGTCGCGGTCGGCGTATTCCACGAAGTAGGCGTTGTCGTCGTCGCCGCCGCTGCCGACGACGCCACCTTCGATCGCGCCATACACGATCCAGCCCTCACCGGTCTGGTCCATGTCCGGGGTCAGGCAGGGCTGGCTGTAGCGGAAGCCGGTGGGGGTGCGGCTGTCCCGGCTGTACATCGTAAGGCCCCGGGGGTCGGGCTCGCACAGCACCGGCGCACCGGATGGATTCATCTCGTTGCCGAGCTGATTGTCGATCCCGACCGCGCTCGAGCCGTGGGCCAGGGCACTGACCAGGGCGAGGGACAGGGGGCTGATCGCAAACGGAAACGTGGCCTTATTCATCGATGCATCCTCACGCCGGCGGGATGGTTGGAACCGTGGATCTGGGCATGGCAGTTCTGGCAGCTACGTCCGGCCACCCGGGCATCGGTGAATGGACCGGCCGGAGTGGCTTCGGCCGGCAGCATGTCGTTGATGTGGCGGGAGTGGGAGTGACAGGACTGGCACAGGAAGGGCCGTGCGACCTTGAGCAGGAATTCGTGGTTCGAGCCGTGCGGCTTGTGGCAATTGCTGCAGTTTTCGCGCACCGGCGCGTGTTCGAAGACGAAGGGGCCGCGCTTTTCCTGGTGGCAGGTGTAGCAGACCTGATTGACGTTGTCGGCCTTCAGCAGCGGGTCGGTGCTCGAACCGTGGGGATTGTGGCAATCGACGCAGGCGATCTTGCCCTCCAGCAAGGGCATGTGGGAGCGCTTGCGGAATTCCGCCTGCTGGGTCTTGTGGCAGGCCATGCAGGTCGCATTGACCGAGCTGAATCGCTGAAGACCCTTTCGACTGAAGCGCGCCATCGGATTGTGGCAGTCGCTGCACATCAACTCGTTGGCGTCGTGGATCGAACTGTCCCAATGGGTGCGCTCGCCGCCGTCGTGGCACTGCAGGCATTGGCCATTGACCACGGCCTTCGGCAGCTCGGATTCCTGGCCGAACGCAACGATGCTGTCATGCTCGGAGGGGTTGTCGCGGTGGGCCGAGCCCGGCCCGTGACAGGCCTCGCAGTTGCGCTCTTCGAGCGGGCTGTCTGGATTGCGCTCGAAGGCGATCGCGTGCTTGGTGTGGGCGTAGTGCGCCTTGATCGCCTGATGACAGTTCTTACAGGTGTCGGCGCCGACGTATTCGGCATTCGACAGGGGCCACCCGCCTTCCCGTAGCGCGTCGGTCTGGTCGGCGGCCTGGGCAGCGGCCGTCGTCAGCCAGCACAGCAGCAGTGCCAGCAGTCTGGACAACATGTCGGTTCGCATGGAATTTCCCTTGTTGCTCGAATTTGGCCTTGCCGCATCCGGTGGCGTCGCAGGTCCGGCACGCCGTGCCGGCGTCGCCGCTGCCGCACCGTTCCGTCGCCGTGGCATATGGGCTCAACCGGTGTCGAGCTTAGTTTGTTAAGAAATTTAAGGAAGGCTCGATCGGCGAACAGACTGTTCTGAAAATTGCATCCGGCATGGGTCCGGCCGACACGATCCTTGCGGCGCGGCGCGGCGCGGCGCGGCGCGGCGCCGCGACCCGGATGGAATCGGCGAGCCCGGCCGATACGGCCGACGTGCCTGTGCCGCCAAATGTTGCAAATTCCGGGACAATCATTGTCGGAAGCGCCGCTTAATCGCGCACGCGGTTTCGATTAGTCTGACTGCGAGCCGAACGGCAGCGACCCGGATCGGGTTCGATAGGGGTCGCCGATCGGCAGTCTCGGGCAGGCGATCAAGGGGAACGGTATGGACAAGCTCAGCATGATCGTGGCCTTCGTGGCCCTCGTCGAAAAGGGCTCATACACCCTGGCGGCGGAAAAGATCGGGGGCAGCAAGTCCGTGGTCAGCAGCCGCATCCGCAAGCTGGAAGAGATCGTCGGCCTGCGCCTGGTCTATCGAACGACCCGCAGTGTCGCGATCACCGACACCGGCCGCCGGTTCTATCGGCGCTGCCTCGCCATCCTGGATCAGATGGCCGCCCTCGAAAATGGCCTGGTGGACGAGTGCGAAGCGATTTCCGGCGCTTTGCGGATCACCGCGCCGCAGAGCTTCGGACTGCACTACGTGGTGCCCGTCTGCGGCGACTTCCTGAAGGCCCATCCGGCTGTCCAGTTGGACGTGGAGCTCGATGACCGACACCTCGATCTGGTGGACGGTCACTTCGACCTTGCCGTGCGGATTGGCCACCTGCGCGATTCGAGTCTCAGCGCGAGAAAGGTCGGCAGCGCCCATTTCGTGATGGTGGCGTCCCCCGCGTACCTGGCGGCCCGGGGCGTTCCGCGTCACCCGCAGGATCTGGCCGAACTCGATTGCATCTTCGACAGCAACAAGCGCCTCGGGCGTTGCTGGGAGGCACAGGCCGACGGCGGGCCGGCCCGCGTGCCGGTTACCCCGCGGATGACGGTGAACAGTGCGTGTGCGGTGCGTGTCGCGGCACTCGAGGGCCTCGGCATCACCCGCAGCTTCGAGTTCCTGGTGCGTGACGATCTGGCGGCGGGGCGGCTGGTCGAAGTGCTGCCCGAGGCCACGCGCTTCGACGTGCCGGTCCAGATCGTGTTCGCCCACCGCACGCTGATGCCGGCGAAGCTGCGTGCCTTCATCGATTTTTCCGCCGAACGCCTGGGCGCGGCCCTCGCGGCGGATCGACCGCCGCTGGCCGGCAGGCCGTCGTCGGTATCGACCGTTTGCCCGTGATGCCGCGGTCAGCCGGCCGCGGGGGCTTCGTCGTGCCGATAGCGCGGCGACACCGCAGCGAATGCGACCCGTAGTTGCGCATCGAGGTCCTCCGGCGCGTCCGCTCGGTAGCGCAGCAGGCGCGCGGTGGAAATGTCGAACGGTGGCGCCTCGGCACCCTGGGCGAGGAGGACGACCTCCTTGCCCAAGGCGTGGGCCAGCCCCAGTTCGTAGAACACGTTCGGGTTGCCGCCGGTGATGTCGGCGATGACGACGTCTGCACGCCGAATGCCCTGCCAGATCTGGTCGGTGATCAGCCCGGGTGTGGCCAGGTCCTTGGAGACTTCCGCCTTGTAGCCACAGGCGCTCGCCGTTGCCACGACCCGATCGCGCACCGGCTGGAACCAGGTCGGTCCATACGGCATCGCGACGAATGCCGGTCGCGGTTCACCGGGCTGACGGAGTGGTTCGCTCAACGGGTAGCCGAACACGAAATCCGCACGAGGCATTCCGGCCATCTGATTCTCGGTCGCCTTGATGAATCGGATCAGCGGTGCGTCGAGGCGCAGTCGCTGCCCATCGGCGATGGCCAGACCTTCGATGTCGGGACTCGAGTCCGGGCCGCACCAGAGACGGCCCAGCAGGGCCCCGCGATCCATCTCGCCATGCTGGTAGAGGGCGTGTATGGCGTTGACGATGTCCCTGTCCATCGGGAACCTCCTGCTTCTCGTGGGGCGCGGCGACGGGATGACCGGCGCGCGCCGGCGGCCCGGGGGAATCCCGTCGGGACCCCCTCTGGACAAGCGTAGCAGAGGCTGCGGCCTGGGTTCTCCGCCGTCGCGGCTAGTCGGTGTCGGGGTCCGGCGTTTCGGCAATGGCGCGGAATTCCCGCAGCAGCTCCGGGTCGCGACGGCTGCCCGCTTCGCTGCCGAGGATCGCCATGATCTCCTCGTGCCGGCGCCGGCAATGGTAGGGGCGAACCTCGTCCATCGCATCGTAGGCATCGACGATGCTGACGATTCGGGCGCCGAGCGGGATCGCCTCGCCCCGCAGCCCATCGGGATAGCCCGAGCCGTCGACGTGCTCGTGGTGGTGGCGAACGATCGCGGCGAGTTCCCGTGCGCCCTCGAATGCACCGGCCAGCAGCAGCTCCGCGCCCATCGCCGGATGGCCGCGGATCGCATGCCAGTCGTCGTCGGTGAGTGGGGTCCGCTTGGCCAGGATGCTGTCCGGTATGCCGATCTTTCCGATATCGTGCACCCCGGCCGCAACGCGCAGGATGGACAGATCGCGCGGCGCCATGCCGCAGCGGGCGCCGAGTGCCACTGCGCGCCGTGCGACCCGGGTCGAATGCAGGTGCGTCTGCCGGTGCCGGAAACCCAGAGCCATCGAGAGGGCGCTGGTGTGGCGTTGCAGGAACTGGAAGTAGGATTCGTCGTGCATGGTGCTCGGTGCGAAATCGCCGGCGCCCGGTCCGCGTCGGCCGGCGCCCACGGACCGCGGCTGGCCCCGGCGGTGACGCCGGGCGGGCGCTCGTGTCAGTCTATATGCAATTGCTGTTGACGCAGGTCAACTGTATTGTGACGTGCGTGTGCTGCAATGCATCATTTTGTTCTCGTCCGGGAGGGTTCCCGCGTCGCCGCAGTCACCGGAAGCAAGGATGGACTCCATCCCGCCCGGCGGCCGGCCCGCCACCGGTCGACGTGGAGTAGAACGGAGTGAAATCGGCCATCGTGGCAATCAACGAAGATCCTCGCATCGACGCCTATCGCGAAGCGCTCAGGGCCATGCGACAAGGACGCTATCTGCATGAGCTGGACACGGGTCGCCCGGACGCGCTCGGTGCGCTCGGCGAGGAGATCAAGGCGCTCGCCGATCATCTCGATTGGCACCTGACCCATGCCGGCAAACTGCACGAGATCGCCGACAACGTCGTCGGCGGGCTGCTGCTGGACGACGTGCTCGATCGCATCTTCGAATCGTTCCAGTCGGTCATCCCGTACAACCGTATCGGCTGCGCCATGCTGTCGGAAGACGGTCGGACCGTTCGTTCGTGCTGGGTGCGCGCCGACTTCGACGACATTCGGCTGGGGAACGGTTTTTCCGCCCGCACCGAGGGCAGCAGCCTGGCCCAGATCATTGCCACCGGCCAGCCCAGGATCATCAACGATCTGGAAAAATACCTCGCCGACCATCCCGCGTCCCACGCGACCCGGCTCATGGTGGCCGAAGGCATCCGCTCGAGCCTGACCTGCCCGCTGGTGAGCAAGGGCAGGCCGATCGGTTTCCTGTTCTTTTCCAGCATCGAGCCCTGTGCCTATGAATCCGCCCACCAGGGCATCTTCCTGCGGATCGCAGCGCAGATGTCGGCGCTGATCGAAAAGGGGCGGCTCTACCAGCAGATCGTCGAGCTGAACCAGCGTCTGACCGTCGAGCAGGCCGAACTGCAGCAACTCGCCACGCGGGATGCCCTGACCGGGGTGCTCAACCGGCGCGGCATTCTCGATCAACTGGATGCCGCTTTCGCGCGCGCGAGACGGGCCCGGGGGCGGCTGGCGCTGATCCTGATCGACGTGGATCACTTCAAGGCGGTCAACGACCACCACGGTCATGCGGTCGGCGACGCCGTGCTGCAGGAGATCGCCCACCGCATCGACCGTGATCTGCGCCAATACAACCACCTCGGGCGCCTCGGCGGCGAGGAATTCCTGGTGGTCCTGAGCGACGAAGACAGCGTGCATGCGGATGCGATCGCCGAACGGCTCCGTGAGCGGGTGGCGACCCGGCCGGTCGTGAGTGGCGACTCGGACATTCGCGTCACGATCAGCGCAGGCGTCGTGCAGGCGGTCGATCCCGGCGCTGCGGGCAACTTCGAGACCTTGATCGCGGTCGCCGACAAGGCGCTCTACGACGCCAAGAACGAAGGCAGGAACCGGGTTTCGTTGCGCGTCGTCGGCGAGCGCGCGAACTGAGCCCGGGATTCCGTCCGCCCGTCACGGCGATGCGGCTGGCGCAGCCGCATCGATGGCCGTGTTTGTCGTCGCAGGTTCGTGGTCTGCTTCGCAAGTACCGCAACACGAAAGCGCGCCGCGCGCGCCGTGGTGGCGTTGCTCATCTTCGCGATAGGCCCCGCTATCGCGATGGTTCGCGCCTTGCGACGGCAGCCGAGGCATCGCTTTCGTCATGATTCTTGATTTGTGAAGCAGAGCACTGGCGGCCCCGGTGCCGCCCGCGGATCGTTTCGTCCATTCGCTATCGGCCGCGCCTGCGCAGGTCGGCGAGTCGCGCCGCGGAACCGACCAATACGCCCATGTCGTCCGCGCTCGGCGGCGGGCAGGGCCGGGCGTCGAACTCGCCGGCGAGGGCGGCCAGTTCCGGTGGAAAGTAGAGCTTGAGCTGGCAATGCAGGCGGCCGTCGGCCTCGTGGCGCATCAATACCGCGGAGCCGGCGCCGGGGTGGAAGCGTGCGCGTACGTCCTCGAGGGCGCCACCGGCGAGCATGGCGTCCCCGAGGTTGGCGACGTACCAGCGATCCTCGTCCATGTCGATCCCACCCCCCACGGCGCTGCAGTCTTGCAGCGGCCTCGACCGTCCAAGCTTAACAGGCGCAGGGGGTGCGGCCGACCCCGCCGGGTAGGGCGCCCGGGTCGTGACCCACGCCACGGATGTCGAATTCTTCAAGATTTCTCCAGCCCATGCACAGCCGTACTGCAAGCGCGGACCTGCCGGGCGACGGACACTGCAGACATGCCGGACGGGACGCGGAGATCAATCCCGCCGGTGGCAGTACCCGACAACGAACCCAAGGAGAACAGCCCCATGAACGTACACCAGGACTCGATCGATCCGTCCCGCGCCGGCGCGGCGGCGGCACTCGCCGGCATGGCCACAGCCGTGGTCACCGGCGCGGCCTGCATCGGCCCGATGATCGGCATCGCCTTCGGCATCGGCGGACTCGGATGGCTGGCGCGCTACGCCCATCTGCAACTGCCGGCGACGCTGCTCACCATCGCCTTGCTGGCACTCGGCTTTCGGCTGCTCTACCGGCGGCGTGACTGCGGCGGAACCGGCCGGCGCCGGGCCCGAACGCTGTTGTGGGTCGCGGTGGTCTTCGCGGTCGCGATCAATGCCTTCGAGTACGTGGTGCTGCCCGCATTGGGCTGAACGACCAGGAGAGAACATCATGAAAAGCACGAAACTTCGGATCGCCGCGTCGATCGTCGTCCTCGCACAGCTTCTGGCCGCGCCGGCTGCCGTGATGGCGGACTCGATCCGTCCGGCAGCCATCGCCCGCAACACCTTGCACGTGGCTGGGATGATCGGTGACAGTTGCCCGGTCCTGATCACCTCGGCCCTGAAGCGGGTCGATGGTGTCCATCATGTCGAGGCGAGCTATGCGACCCACTCGGCCACGGTCGAGTACGATCCGCAGCGCGTGAGCCTGGATCAGATCCGCGGCACCATCCGCCGCCAGGCCGGCTTCGACACCACGCTCGCCGAGTGAATTCGCGCGCCGGCCCGGCCGGGCCGGCGCGCAATGCGTTCCGGGTTATCGTATCGCTCCCGAACTCGCCCGAGGCACGGCTGTCCGAAGCCCGATGCAGACCCTCAAACTTGCCTACCGGATGCTGCGCCGCGACCTGCGCGCCGGCGAACTCCACCTGCTGGTGCTCGCCCTCGCGATCGCGGTGGCCAGCCTCACCAGCGTCGGATTTCTCACCGACCGCGTCGCCCAGGCGCTGGATCGGGAAGCCAACCAACTGCTCGGCGGCGATCTGCTGCTGAAGGCCGATCACCCGTGGTCGTCCGAGGTCGTCGGCGCAGCCGGCGCGCGTGGTCTCGACGTGGTCACCACCACCCAGTTCACGAGCATGGCCAGTACCCCCGATGCGGCGCAACTGGCCGGCGTCAAGGCGGTGCAGCCGGGCTATCCGCTGCGCGGCAGTCTGCGCGTCGCGCCGGGCCCGAACCAGCCGGACGCCGCGGCGCCGGGCATCCCGCCACGTGGCGAAGCCTGGCTCGACGAGCGTCTTTTCGCGGCGCTGGGCATCACACCGGGCGACCGGGTGGGACTCGGCAACAGTGCGCTGGTGGCGAGCGCGATGGTGAGCTTCGAGTCCGACCGTGGTGCCAACTTCTTCAGCCTGCTGCCACGAATCATGATCCATGCCGACGACCTGCCGGCGACGGGGCTGATCCAGGTCGGCAGCCGGGTCAGCTACCAGTTGCAGGTGGCAGGGGCGGCCGCAGCGGTCGAAGGCTTTCGCGCATGGGTCGCGCCGCGACTGGGGCGCGGCGAGCGGCTGGAGTCGGTGGACAACGCCCGCCCGGAGGTGCGCAACGCGCTCGACCAGGCACAGCGCTTCCTGCGCCTGGCTGCGCTGCTGGCGGTGATTCTGGCAGCGGTGGCGGTGGGCCTTTCGGCACGGCGCTTCATGCAGCGCCACGTCGATGGCTGCGCGGTGATGCGCTGCCTGGGCGCGCCGGCCGGGCAGGTGATGCGCCTGATCCTGCTGGAGTTCCTGATGCTCGCGCTGGTGGTGTCCCTGGCGGGCGCGGCGCTCGGCTGGGCCGTGCAGTGGGGGTTGGGGCAGATGCTGGCGGATCTGCTCGGCGCCCTGCTGCCGCCGCCGTCGCTGCTGCCGCTGGTGCACGGCCTGCTGGTCGGATTGGCGTTGCTCCTCGGTTTTGCACTGCCCCAACTGATCCGCCTCGGCAGTGTGCCGATGCTGCGGGTCCTGCGGCGCGAGTGGGGCGGCGTCGAACCGGTGTCGGGGGCGGCCTGGGTGGTCGGTGCGGCCGTATTGGTGGCGATGCTGGTGTGGATCGCCGGCGAGCTTCGACTCGGTCTGCTGGTGGCAGGTGGGTTCTCCGTCGCATTGGGGCTGTTCGCACTCGCTGCCTGGGCCGTGCTGCATGTCCTCGCACGCCTGCGCGGCGGTCCGATGCGAGGCGGCTGGCGCTACGGCGTGGCGGCGCTGACCCGCCGTATGGGCGGCAGCGTGGTGCAGGCGGTGGCGCTGGGCTCCGGGCTCACTGCGCTGCTGCTGCTGACGGTGATCCGGGCCGACCTGCTCGACACCTGGCGCCGCACCACGCCCGACGATGCGCCGAATCGCTTCGTCATCAACCTGCAGCCGGACCAGGCGCAGGAGTTCGAGGCATTCTTCGTCGAGCACGGCGTCGACCGCCCCGAATTGATGCCGATGATCCGCGGGCGCCTGAGCGCAATCAATGGCGCGCCGGTGCGACTCGACGACTACCCGGAGGGCCGCGCCCGGCGGCTGGCCGAGCGCGAGTTCAACCTGTCCTTCATGGCCGAGCTGCCGGCCGGCAACCGCATCAGCGCAGGACGCTGGCACGGTGCCGACGAGGCCCATGAATGGTCGGTGGAGAAGGGCATCGCCGAACTCTTCGGGCTCGCGCTCGGCGACCGCCTCGAGTACGAGGTGGCGGGCGAGCGCATCGAGGCCGAGATCAGCAGCATCCGCGCCCTCGACTGGGATTCGATGCGTGTCAATTTTTTCGTCATCGCCTCCCCCGGGGTGCTCGAGGGGCGCCCGGCGAGCTTGATCACGGCCTTCCATCTACCGCCTGCAGAGCACGAATTCACGACTCGGCTGGTGGCGGCATTTCCCAACATTTCGATCATCGACGTGACCGCGGTGGTGACGCAGATCCAGGCGATGATGGACCGCTTGATCGCAATCGTGCAGTTCGTCTTCGGCTTCGCACTGTTGGCCGGCCTGGTGGTGCTGTGGGCCGCCCTCCAGTCCACCCACGACGAGCGCGAGTACGAACTGGCGATGCTGCGCACCCTGGGCGCGCGCCACCGCCAGTTGCGCCATGCCTTGTTGGCCGAGTTCACGGTGCTCGGGCTGGTGGCCGGCGTACTGGCCGGCCTCGGCGCCAGCGCCATCGGCTGGGCGCTGGGCAACCACGCCTTCCGCCTCGACGACTACCTTCCCGGCAGCTCGGCGATGCTGCTCGGCGCCGTCGCCGGCGGCGTCGGTGTGATGCTGGCGGGCTGGCTCGGCACCCGTGCCTTGCTGACCCGGGCTCCGCTGGCGAGCCTGCGCGCCCTGTCCTGAGGCGGGTGGGTCTGCGCCGGCGTCGCAGCGACGCCCAGTTATACTTGCCGCCATCATGGACCCCGCCGCCCTCGTCGCAGACATCCCGAATTTTCAGCTCTGGCTGCTCGGCGCCGTGACCGTGCTGGTGGCGGCCTCGCTGTGGCAGGCGGTTCGGCTCGACCGCCTGCAGCGCCGCCAGGAGGCGCTGCCGGACGAGCTTGCCGAGGTGTTGGCCCTCGAACTCGGCGAACGTCATCGCGAGATGCTGGCCGACGTGCATCAGGGGCTGGCGCGGCAGAGCGACCGTCTCGACACCCGCGCCGGCGAGCATGCCGAGCGGCTCGGGCGGCGCATGCAGGCCGAACTGGGGGCGACGCGCGACAACCTGCAGGCCTTGCAACTGGCCTTGCACAAGGCCATGGACGGTCAACGCGAGGACGTCGCGCATCGACTCGCCGGTCTGTCGTCGGTACTCGGTGACGGCCTCGCGAAAATGCGCAGCGAAGTGCTGGAGACGACGCTGCAGACCCTGTCCGAGCACGGTCGCAAAGACCGCGAGTTGCTCGCTGCCAGCATCGAGGGCCTGAGCCGAGGCATCAACGAGCGCATGGAGGCGATCGGCGGCCGCGTCGACGAACGGCTCGACGAGGGCTTCCGCAAGACCAACGAGACCTTCGCCAGCGTGATGGCGCGGCTGGCGACCATCGACGAGGCCCAGAAGAAGATCGATGGACTCACCACCAACGTCGTCGGCCTGCAGGAACTGCTCGGCGACCGTCAGGCCCGGGGCGCCTTCGGCGAGGTCCAGCTCGAGGCCCTGGTGAGGAATGCGCTGCCGCCCGATGCCTATGAATTCCAGGCGGCGTTGCCCAATGGCACCCGCGTCGACTGCCTGCTGTGCCTGCCCGAACCCACCGGCCGGGTGGCGGTCGATTCGAAGTTCCCGCTCGAGAACTTCCGCCGCATGATGGATCCGGCGAGCGGCGATTTCGAGCGCCGGGCGGCACGCAGTGCCTTTCGAACCGACTTGCGCCGCCATGCCGACGCGATCGCCGACAAGTACATCCTGCCGGATATCACTTCCGACGGAGCGGTGATGTTCGTGCCGGCCGAGGCGGTGTTCGCCGAAATCCACGCGGCCCATCCGGAATTCGTGGCCCATGCCCAGGCGCGGCGGGTCTGGGTGGTGTCGCCGACCACGCTGATGGCGGTGCTGAACACCGCCCGGGCAGTACTGAAGGACGTCGAGACGCGCAAGCAGATCCACGTCATCCGCGACGCGCTGGGCAAGCTGTCGAAGGATTTCACGCGCTTCGACGAACGCATGCAGAAACTCGCCAGCCACATCGAGCAGGCCAATCGCGACGTGCGCGAAGTTCAGGTGTCGAGCCGCAAGATCAGCGCTCATTTCCAGCGCATCGAATCGGCCCAACTGGACGAGCCCGAGGACGACGGGCAGCACACCAGCACGCCACGCCTCGCCGACCGCGGCGGCTGACGCGGGCCGCGCCGCTCAGCCGCCGATGTAGGACATTTCGATCTTGCGGGCCGCGGCGGTCTGGGCGGTTCGGATTTCGGAATAGCGGTCGTCGCGCTGGTGCCACACGGCGCCGATCGCCGCACGCAGGCGCTCGTCGTCGGCGCCGCCCCGCAGCAGGCCGCGCAGGTCGTGGCCCTGCTGGGCGAACAGGCAGGTGTAGAGCTTGCCCTCGGTGGACAGACGCAGGCGGGTGCAGGTGGCGCAGAAGGCCTGCGTCACCGACGAGATGACGCCGATTTCGCCCTGGCCGTCGGCGTAGCGCCAGCGCTGCGCGACTTCGCCGGGGTAGTTGGCCTCGGCCGCCTCGAGCGGAAATTCGGCGGAGATCCGCTCCACCACGGCACGCGAAGGCAGCACCTCGTCCATGCACCAGCCGTTGGAACTGCCCACGTCCATGTACTCGATGTAGCGCACGATGTGGCCGCTGCCCCGGAAATGGCGGGCGAGATCCAGGATGGCGTGGTCATTGACGCCGCGCTTGACCACCATGTTCACCTTGATCTGGCCGAAGCCGGCGCGCTCCGCCGCCTCGATGCCGGAGAGCACGTCGGCCACGGGAAAGTCGACGTCGTTCATGCGGCGGAAGGTCGCTTCGTCGAGTGCGTCGAGGCTGACCGTGATCCGATTCAGGCCGGCATCCCGCAGGCGCTCGGCCATGCGCGGCAGCAATACGCCGTTGGTGGTGAGCGTCAGTTCGAGCCCATCGAGCTTGGCCAGGGCTGCGATCAAGTGCTCGACGCCGCGGCGCAACAGCGGTTCGCCTCCGGTGATGCGCAGCTTGCGCACCCCATGCTCGGAGAAGATGCGCGCGAGACGCGTGATCTCCTCGAAATTCAGCAACTCCTTGCGCTTGAGGAAAGGGTAGTCCTTGCCGAACACGCCCTTGGGCATGCAATAGATGCAGCGGAAATTGCAGCGATCGGTGATCGATATGCGCAGATCCCTCAGTGCCCGCCCATGGCGGTCGGTCAGGTCACGGCCGGGCGACACCGGCTCGGCGTGTGGCAACTGGTTGCGTTGGTCGATGATCGGGATGGTCGGGCGGCTGGGCATCGGGGGCGGATCGGATTGAACGCTGTGGCTGAGTATCGTAGCAGGCCGCCGGGCTCGCGGCGCCGCCGACGGCCGTGTGGGCCGCGCGCCGGTTGCACCGGTCGATCGAGCGGAGGCGGGCGAAGTCCGCGTACCTGCGGGGTCGTCGGCCACGGCAGCGGGAGACCGTGGCTGCTGGAATTATCGTTCGGTGGGCGGTCGCCAACAAGCGTGCGACCGCACGGGCGCCAAGGGGTTCGATCTGCCCCGGCGCAGACCTTCGGCTTGCGGGGGGAACAGGCACTTGCTATCGTCATTCGAGTTGGCTTTACCGCCCGTGTGGGTGCGCGCTCGGAGCAATTGCCATGGCCGATTTCAAGACTCTCTGGGACAACTTCCCCGACAAGGATGCCGTCGCCGGTCGATGCTTCAACAAGCAGAAGGGTGGCCAGCAGCCCTTCGACAACTACTGCGCGATCCTGCTGAGCGAGTGCCTGGTTCGTTCGGGAATGACGGTGGATCGCTGCCCGGGGACCAAGTGCTGGTCGCACGAAGGGGCCCGCCACGTGCTGCGGGCCGAAGACCTCGCGGCCTGGTTCGACAAGTCGCCTCCGGAGGGCTTCGGCGCGCGCGAGAACGTGGCGCCGGCCGAGTTCCAAAAGCGCCTGTCCGGCCGCACGGGCGTCGTCTTCTTCAAGGACTACTGGACGCGCGGCAACGAGCGCTTCGCGTCGCGCAGCGGCGATCACATCGATCTCTGGCGCCGCAACGAGATTACCGGCGGCGGCATGTTCTATCGTTCGCTGATCGAGATGCTCGGCCTCGTGTCGGACCTGAACAAGAGCCGCGAGATCTGGTTTTGGGAGGTCAGCTAGCTTGCAAGCCACCAAATTCCGCCTGCTGAAGGCCGTTGCGCTGGCGTTGGTCGGTGCGCTGCTGAATTTTGCGGTGTTCGTGTTCTTCTACAATCGCTTGGCGACGCCGTTCCTGCTGGAGGAGCAGCGCGTCGCCAATGCCGGGACGATCGTTGCCGTGGTGCTTCCGGCCTTCGTGGTGGCGGCAGCGGCGGTTGCGGCGGTCGCCTGGTTGGTTCTGGGCACCCGAACGAGTCCGCCCAAACACTGACCCGCATGGCGGCTCTCGCCCGGTTCAGCGCGCCTGCACACGAACCTCCACGCGGCGGGCTTCGTCTGCGTCGCCGTTGCCGAGGGTCGATCGCTGGCGCTGAAGCAACAGCCGGTCGAGCGGCACGCCGAGGGCGCCGAGGGCAGCTGCGACCGCCTGGGCGCGGCGCAGCGAAATCCGCGCGTTGGCCTCGTCGCTGCCGGACGCGTCGTGGTAACCGGAAACCAAAACGACCGACCCCGGCCGCGCCCGCACTTCGTCGATGACCGTGGCGAACTGCCGGCCGGCGTCGTCGGGCAGGGCGCTGCGACCGAGTGCGAAGTAGAGCTGCACCATTGGTTCACCGAGCGGGGCGATGTCCACCTCGGCCAGGATGCCCGCCACACCGCGCGGTGCGAGCTGCACGCCGCTGGCCGAGTGGTCGGCGTCGTGGGCTTCGACCCCGGCCATGGTGCTCAGGCCCGAGACTCCTGCAGCCGAACTGATGCCGGAGCGACCGGTGAGCTCCTCCTTGGCGAACAGCACGGTCAGTGCCACCAGTGCCATCCCTGCCAGTGCCCCGACGAGCACGCCGAGGCCGTCGTCCCCGTCCCGATCCGCCATCCCGACTCCAGTCCCGAATCCGCCGCGCGCCAGATTCCGGGGCGTGGCGGCATCCACATATCATAGTCGGAGAAAGTTCAAGGGCTTCACCGAAAATTGCGAGCGAATGCAAGCTGCCCGCGGCGCCTGGGGTCGGCGCGGGGGAAGTCGGGGGTGCGGGCGGCCTGCCGCCGGGCTGGAGGTGGCGCCTCAGCCGACGCGAATGTGCCAGGGCTCGAAGCGCACACCGAGCCGATTGTCGAGGGGATAGCGGATCGCCACGTAGCCGAGATCGATCAGGCGCTGGAAGGTTTCGGTTTCGGCGAAATCGGCGGTGAAATTGCGAGCGCCCCAGCCGGCGATGCCGACGTCGAAGTCGCCGATGCCGTGGAAGGAATAGCCCGGCGGCGCGAGCGAGCGCGAGGCCAGGGAAAGGTTGCCGTCGAAGCTCGTGGCCTTGGCCAGGAACAGGCGCAACTGCTTGACGATGCCGCGCACCCCCGAAGTGAGTACGACGTCGCTGCCCAGGGTGCGCCGGATCTCGTCGTACAGCGCCGCCGGCCGGCCACGGTACAGGTAGTGCCCGGAGCCTCGAATCTTGACGACTTCATTGCGGTCGATGCGCTGGGTGAGATTGCCCAGCGGCTTGACGCCGAGAAAACCGTAATGGCTGGCGTCTTCGTAGAAAAGCTGTTCGATGACCGAGGTCTCGGCCGCGGTGAATGGGCCGATCTCGGAAAAGTTGCGGGCGTAGAGCAGGATCTCGTCGAGGCTGGCTACCGTGAAGTTGGCGTAGCCGATCACGCTTTCGGCGCGCTGGAGGCGTGCGCTGATCGAGTTGATCAGGCCGAGCATGCGCTCGTCGGCGCGGATGTCGCCGGGGTAGTGGCGATCCGGTTCGCGCATGCGGAACAGGTAGTCCCTGGTCGGATCGGCGGCCTGGGGGGCGACGGGCCTTGCCGGTACGGACGGTTTCGCCATGGCCGGAATCTGGCTGGCGAGCGGGGCGAGCAAAGCGAGCCGGACGAAGTCTCTGCGTTGCATGATTCTCTTGCAATCTTCTCGTTCAGACGTTGATAGCCCAGCTTGCCCATCGGGGCAAGCGGGATCGCACGCTTGCGGCATTTTCGCCGGATCGTTTGGCGTACGCGCGCAACGCATGCGCCATGAGGCAAACAATCGTTTCGGGCCGCCGCATGCCGTGGGCGAGGGCTCGGCCACGGTACGCGTGCCCAGCCAACGGTGGGCGCAGGGGAAGTCCGAACGGTCGGATTCGCCCGGCCGCCGGCAAGGCGACCGTCCCCCGACGGTCCCTGGTGCTCGATGCGGACGACGATGGCGGCCCGGGTCAACGTTTTCGGCACCACATTGTCCTACCATTGGCGGCACCATCGTATGGACTGCGCATGCTCACCATGCGCGGTCGGTTGCCATAGGTGAATCATGAATTCGTTGCGAGCCGTAGCCGCCGTGAGCGCGACCCTGCTGGTGCTGATGGGCTGCGCCCAAACCGGACGGGGACCGTCGGCGGCGGACGGGACGCCGATGAGTGCGCCCGAGTTGCTGCAGTTGCTGACGTCCGGGCAGGACTTCGAGCGCCAGGGCGCCGACGGCGCGACGAGTACCTGGCACTTCGTCCGGGATGGGACCGTCTCGGCGAGCGGGGTCGGTGTGGCGGCCGAGGGCCGATGGCGCATCGCCGGCGATCGCTACTGCCTGCGTTGGGTGGAGAACGCCGAAGCGGAGCGTTGTTTCCGTGCCTATCGCCAGGGTGATTCGGTGTTTGCCCTGGAAGGCCTCGACGGCGAGGCCGCCGGCACCTTGACCACCCGCCACTGACCGTTCCGCTGCGGCCCCGCGCCCGATTGCGGCGGCGCAGCGCAGTCGTCGTCGCGTTGGGCTCCCCAGGTCGCCGGCGACATCCATCATGCTGTTCGGGTCGCTCCGACCGTGAATCGGCATGCACTCGTCCCCTGCAGTCTCCGCGTTGCTCGTCGTTGCGATCGGTGCCGCATTCGGCGGATACCTAGGGGGCGACCGCCATTACCAGCCCACCGATCATCGCCGTACCGCCGCCACGGCGCCTCAGCGTCCGCTTCCGATGGCGCCTGCCGCCGCGTACCGGGCACCCGCGGAAGGCACCCGAGAGCCGGATCGGACGGGCTCGCGCATCGATCGCTGTGATGGCGGCGACGGCGTGGGCGGTCAGGACCATCCCCGTGCAGATTCCTCCGTGGCCGCTTCGATTCGTGGCGGTACCCTCAGTGTGGTGCCTGCGCAGCGCAGCCGGCAATCGACTTCGGCGCGGGCGCGTGTGGGGCGGCAAGATCTCGGATCGTCGGCGCAGGCGAGTCGGTCGGCGGTGGGGCGGCCTCCGCAGCGCACCAAGGCGCAGGTGCGGCGCATCGGGTAACAGGAGCGGGCAGGGGGGAGCGCATCGTGGATGGATCCGCTACGCCAGCAAACGCGATCGATTCAGACCACGATCTGGCGGGAGGGTTGCTGACCCCCGGTGAATGACCCTCGCGCGGAGCCAACCGATCCAAGGCGGCAGCGCCGGCACGGCGCCGAAGGCGGATCGCGGAGTGCGAAGGCGGGCTCGGGCGAAGCGCGCCCGCCGCTGCTCAGGTCGGCACGTCGAGCGCGGGATGGAGCGCGTGGATCATGCCGCCGGCTGCCTGCAGCAATTCTTCGCGGCTCTTGCCCTTGGCCAGCGGTCCATCGACCAGGAGGCTGGCCAGACCGTGGACCGACGACCAGGCCAGCAGCTCCTGCGCGCTGAAGGCTTCCGGGTCTTCGTCTTCGAGCGTCTGGGCGAATCCGCCCTGGATGCAGCGCGCCAGCTTGCGTGTCGCGGCCAGGTAGTCGCCATCCTGCGAATAGATCGTCTCCTCCCGCCACATGGCGCGGAAGAACGCGGGCTTGGCCAGCGCGAAATCGACGTAGGCCAGGCCGACCGCGTGAAACGCATTGCCGCCGTACCGGTGGGCGTGGAGCTTGGCCCCTTCCATGGCCTCGACCAATTGGTTCAACGCGCGGGTCGCAAATGCGGTCAGCAGTGCACGCTTGTCCACGTAGTGGCGGAAGGCCGACGACGGGGAAACACCCACGCGCTTTGCGCACGCGCGCAGGGTGACCGCCTCGATACCGAACTGCGATGCGATCTCGTCCACCGCTTCGAGCAGCGATTCGGCGAGGTGTCCGTGGTGATAGCGGGTCTTTTCTGTGCTCATGGGGGTAGTGATAGCATGGAATGTGAACGCCGTTAACTTTTTTTGTCCTTGCCCTTGAAAATCGACTCACGATCCCTTACATTGCATGTGAACGGCGTTAACATCGCCTCGGCATTCGTGTTGGCCCGTGCGTTCCGCTAACAGATGGAGACCAGAGACCATGTCATCGACCCACCATTCAAACCCTTCGCAGTCCGGTGCAAACTGTTCGCACCGCGGTTCGTCATGCCGCTGGGGCGGCAACTGGAGTGCCGTCAATATCGGTGCGATCGCGCTGGCCTTCTTCATCTGGGTGCCGATCGGCTTCGTCGTCCTGCTGTGGGCCCTCGCCGGCCGTTCGATCGAGGAATTGCCGGGCTGGCTGCGCGACAAGTGGCGTCAGGTCACGACCTTCCGTCCGAAGTCCCGCGAGGAGAGCGACAACGCCGTCTTCGACGAGTACCAGCAAACCCAGTACGAGCGGATCCGCGAAATCAAGGAAGAGATCCGTCGTCGGGCCGATGCCTTCCGCAATTTCCGCCAGGATGCGCGGCGCCGTCGGGACCAGCACGAGTTCGACGAGTTCATGTCCACCAATCCCGGCCAGAATCCGGTGAACGAGTGATCGCCCCGGTCGCGGCGGCCCGGATGGCCGTCGCGGCCCCGGGGCATGCGATGCTCTTCGGATCGGCCGGGCGCTGGGTAACGCCGCTCCAAACTCGGGAGGTGCGCAATTCTGGATGTCGTCCCCCCGATCAGCAACGCTCGGTGGGCTGTCGCCGTGCTGTTCAAGACAAGAGATTCGCCCCGGTAGAACGTCGGCGTCGGGCAGCAGTTCGGCCTCGGCTTGGGGCTCAGTCCAAAAAATCGAGATGCAAAGGGGGTGAAGAAAGCCGCTGAGGCATAGACCGCAGCCGATATCCGGCGAATACCAGATCGGTACCCCCCTGCTGCCGACCCACCTCCCACCTCCAGCCCGACACTTGACCGACCGTCACCCGGTATCCCGCGCCGGGATGCCCCAAACTGCCTGGATGTCCAGATCGGCGCTATCATGCCTTTTGCATCATTGACAGCACCCGAACATGATCCTTAAGGGCATTGACGACAAGACCTTTCAGTTGACGTCACTGGAAGCGCTCCTGACGACTTCTCCGGCGTCAATGCGGGCGGGTATCCAGCGAGACATCGCCGCAATCCGTGCCGGCATCAGGGCGGAACAGGAAGCTGCCTACTACATCGACTTTGATCTGAAGGATTCGGAGCGTACGGCAGTGATTCACGACCTGCGGTTGGAGGTCGATGGTCGCGTCGCGCAGATCGATCATGTGGTGATCCATAAGACGCTGACTGTATTCGCGCTGGAGACGAAGCATATTGCCTCCGGACTGAAGATCACGGAAGACGGTGAATTCCTGCGCTGGAACGACTACAGGAAGTCCTACGAGGGGATGGCCTCGCCGCTGGCCCAGAATGGCCGGCATCTTGCGGTCCTGAAGGACGCCTTCCGGCAGATTGACTTGCCGACTCGGCTCGGCATGCGCCTCGAGCCGTCATACCGTTCTCTGATCGTCGTCAGTCCTCAGGCGCGAATCGATCGGCCCAAGAAGTTCGACACATCGTGCGTCGTCAAGTCTGATGGTCTCATCGAAGCGATGGAGAAGAGCTTTGACAGGGCGGGGGTGCTCTCGACCTTCGGGGCCGCAGCCAGATTGGTTTCATCGGATACCGTGGCCGATATCGGAAGGCAGCTTGTCGGGCTGCATCGACCTTCTTGCATCGATTACGCGCAGAAGTATCGAGGTCATGCGGCTGTCGATCCGGCAACGGCGGTGTGCGAACCTGCGGTAGAAGAACAAACGCAGCCAGCACGCGCAGATCGATTCGCGTGCCGCCAATGTGGGAAAGCGGTCTTGACTATCCAGCACGGTCGCTATGGCTACTACTTCAAGTGCAGCTCATGCGCTGGCAATACACCGATCAAGATCGATTGCGGCAAGGAAGGTCACAAGGAGCGACTGAGAAAGCAGGGCCTGAAATTCTTCAGGGAATGCGCTGAGTGCGGGAGTTCGTCACTGTTCTTTGTAAACACCAGCTGACAGTCATCTGATACCGACCCCCGACCGAACCCCTGTCGCCCCCGCTGACCGACCATCGCCCGGAAACCCACGCCGGGATGCTTCTGTATTGAAGTTCCCCGCTTCCGGCCGTAGACACCCGGTAGCATGACGGCCGCCTTGCCGATGGTGAGCGGATTGGCGGCTGCGGCGTGAAGCGGCTTGGTGGCGCGGGCGGCGTTGGTGCGCAGGATGCCCGGAGCGGGTGAACGCGAAGAGGCCCAACCATCCGGCTGGGCCTCTTGCGATGTCTTGGCTCCCCGACCTGGGCTCGAACCAGGGACCTGCGGATTAACAGTCCGTCGCTCTACCAACTGAGCTATCGGGGATCGAAAGAGCGCGCAGTATAGTCAGCGCTCGTGTAGTGGTCAACAAGGCGGGATGCGGGATTTCGAGGACAATGTCGACAACGACGAACGAGTGGTGATGGCCGATGGCACTGTTTACCAATGAATCCGTGTTGGTGCGCACCGAAGAGGGCGAAGCGGCGGCACGTCAGCCCCGGCGAGTGGCGTCGAATCGGGCGCGGGCGGCGTTGTTGTTGCTGGACGGACAGCTCTCGGTCGGGGAGATGAAGCGGCGCTTCGGCGAGTCGCTCGAGGTCGAGGAAGCGCTGATGGAATTGCTGCGGGACGGCCTGGCGGTCGACCGTGACGATGCGGTGACCGATCTCGAGGAAGAAATCGAGATCGAGGATCGGCTGGTGCCCCAGGAAGAGCCGCCGACCGAGCCACCACCGGACCCCGAGGTGTCGATTCCTCCCGGCTTCTCGCTGGCCGGACGTACGCCGACGGAGGCGCCGATGGGGCCGGTGGTGGACGACATGGCGCCGATCGAGTTGCCGCCGGATCGGCTCACCGAAGGGCGCTTGGGATCGGATCAGGACGTCGACGCATCGATCGGCGCCGCCTACGGCGAAAATCGCTCCGGCAAAAAGCGGAAGAAGCGCGAGGCCACGCGCCGGCGCGATGCCGACGGGCCATCCACATTGGTGCTGTTGCTGGACCGCCTGCGCTTCCAGTTGCTGCGACTGTTCCGGGGCGTCGTGATGCTCGGCATCGCGGCGGTGATCGGCGTGCTGCTGGTCATCCTATGGCATGCGCCCGAATGGTTTCGTGGTGAAATCGAGACCGAGGTGCGGGCGGTGGCAGGCACCGATGTCGTCATCGAGAGCATGCATCCGGGCTGGGACGGAGGGCCGGTGCTGCGTCTGGGGGGATTGGCCGTGGGCGAGGGCGAACAGGCGATGCAAATCTCCCAGGTGGACGTCAAGCCCGACTGGCACGCCCTCGGACGCCTCGGCAGTGCCGCGCTGAGTCTACGCCTGTCGGGTATCGAGGGCTCGCCGAGCCGGCTTGCGAGTCTGTTCAACCGGGCGGATTTCAGTCACTTCGAGGTCAAGCGCATTGCGGTGAGCGGCCTCCGGGTGCAATTCGCAGAGGGTCTGGCGATGCACCTCGACGGCGTCGGCGAGGTCGAGTACGGCGCCCTGCAGCGCCTCGATCTGCTCGCCGCCGATGGCAAGGGCATCCGCTACCGGGTGCCGCTGCCGCTGTCGTTCCCGATCGAGTTGTCGGGCACTGCCGAGAGCTGGGAGGCGCCTTTCCTGCGAGGCATGACGATCGAATCGTTGCAGTTCGACGGGCTGCTCTACGATGAGGGCATTCGGGTTTTGTCGGCCGGTGGTGCGCTCTACGGTGGCCGCTACGGCGGCCGGCTGGAAATCGCTTGGCAGCAGGAGCCGGTGGCGCTGGCGGGCGAAATGCAGCTCGAAGGCCTACGTCTGGAGCGGTTGATGCCGGCGCTGCGCAAGAGCGGCGACCTCGAAGGCGGACTCAACGGCACCCTCGAACTGGCGGCCGAGGCCGAGCGTTTCGAGGGTCTCGGCGAGGCGATGTCGCTGAACAGTCGTGTCGAGATCGAAAACGGGCGCTTCGGCGGCCTGGACGTCGGCGCGATCATGCGCGAGCGCGGCAATGGTGTCGTGCGGGGCGGCGCGACCCGCTTCGATTCGATGAAGCTCGACGTCAGCATGAACATGGGCGATCGCGCGTTGAAGGCGGCGATTCGGCGCTTCGATGCCGGCAACCTGCATGTCGGCGGTGGTCTCCAGATCACCCCGGACGACGAATTGACGGGGCGCCTGACCAGCACCTTGGCGACCGGCGAGCGTCGGGTGTCGCTGCCGGTGGTGGTGTCGGGCACGCTCGGTTCGCCGGCCTTGAGGCTGGCTCCGGAAGCCAGGCAATGAGGCCGCTCGGGCCGGTTCGCGCGGCGAACCGGCCTCAGGCGGCTTCGAAGTGGTCGAGCATCAACTGCACGCTGCTGCGGCCCTGGAATTCGTTGATCGCCAACCGGTAGGCGGCGTGGATTCGCGGCGGTGCGATTTCGGCGTGGTTGAAACGTATCGCGTCGAAGCGGCTGTGGCCCTTGCGTAGCACGAGTTTCAGGTGCCGCTCCTTGAGCAGGCGCTGGTTCTCCACTTCGAACACGTCGTCGAATACCGGCCCAGGGAAGCCCTGGCCCCAGATCTCCTGCGCCAGTCGGCGGGCCGAGGCGAGCGTCATGTAGCCCGGGTCCAGGGGCCCGTCGCTTTCGATGGTGTGCTCGGGCGGCTGTTCGCCGACGAAGCTCTTGACGGCAGCTTCGAAGGCTTCGCAGAAGCGTGGCAAGGCCGCTTCGTCGATGCTCAGCCCGGCTGCCATGGCGTGGCCGCCGAAACGCAACAACAGGCCGGGTTCGCGTTTGCTCACCAGATCCAGCACATCGCGCAGATGGACGCCGCTGATGGATCGGCCGGAGCCCTTCAGCTCGCCGTCGCCGCTGCGAGCGAAGGCGATCGTCGGGCGATGCACGCGCTCGCGGATGCGGCCGGCGAGAATGCCGATCACGCCCTGGTGCCAGCTCGGCTCGTACATCGCCACGCTGGTACGTCCGGCGACGTCGAGGCCCTCGAGTGTGAGCAGCGCATCGGCCTGCATGTCGGCTTCGATGGCGCGGCGCTCCCGGTTCAGGCCGTCCAGTTCGCGGGCAATGTTGAGGGCGCGGGCGAGATCGTCGGTGGCCAGGCATTCGATGCCGAGCGACATGTCGGAGAGTCGGCCGGCGGCATTGAGCCGAGGGCCCAGGGCGAAGCCGAGATCGAAGGTGGTGGCCTGCTCCGGTTCGCGCCCGGCCACCGAAAACAGCGCGCGTACCCCGGGCTGGATGCGGCCGCTGCGCATGCGTTGCAGGCCTTGGGCCACCAGGATGCGATTGTTTCGATCGAGGCGGACGACATCGGCGACGGTGCCGAGGGCCACCAGATCGAGCAGGGCGGCGAGGTTGGGCTCGGGGTGCGCGGCAAAGGCGCCGCGTGCCCTCAATTCTGCCCGCAGCGCGAGCATCACATAGAACATCACGCCGACGCCGGCGATCGACTTGCTGGCGAATCCGCAGCCCGGCTGATTGGGGTTGACGATGACCTCGGCCTGGGGCAGTTCGTCACCCGGCAGGTGGTGATCGGTGATCAGGGTGGCGATGCCGGCATCGCGTGCGGCCGCCACCCCTTCGACGCTGGCGATGCCGTTGTCCACGGTGATCAGCAGGTCCGGTTGCAGCGGTGCGGCCAATTCGACGATGGCCGGCGTCAGGCCGTAGCCGTACTCGAAGCGGTTCGGCACCAGATAGCCGACATCGGCGCCGAAGGCACGCAGCGCCCGCAAGCCCACGGCGCAGGCGGTGGCGCCGTCGCAGTCGTAGTCGGCGACGATCAACAGGCGGGCACCGGCTTCGATGGCGTCGGCGAGCAGGGTCGCGGCTTCGGCCGCGCCCTTCAGCCCGGCCGGCGGCAGCAAGCCATTGGCCCGGTATTCGAGCTCGGCTCGGGTGTCTACGCCACGGGCACTGTAGATGCGGGCGAGCAGGGGGTCGAGCCCGCTGTCGATCAGGGCCTGGACCTGCCGGGGGGTGGTCGTGCGGCGGCGGATCAGGGTCATTGTTGGCGGGCGATGAATTCCTGCAACGGGCGTGGTCGCTTCCAGAAGGGCCACAGCCGTGGGCGTTCGAGACGGGCGCCGAGGCTGATGCGGTCGCCGGGTGCGTGCAAGGTCACGCATTGCAGGCGGCCCTGCCGCAGTGCGTCCATGGCCGGCGCCAGCCAACGCTGCTCGAATGTGGCCAGCGCCTGCTGCCAGCGGCCGAGATCGAGATGGCGGGCGGCCGCATCGGCAGCGTCGAAGCACACCAGTACATCGGCGCCGTCGGCGACCAGCGTTTCCATCGCCGCGTCGCGGCATGGCACCGATGCGTTGCGGCACAGTCCACCGAGCAGGGGACCGTCGCCGACCACGACTGCGCTCGGTGCCGGTGCAGCGCGCGGACCGGTGCCACCGCCCCAGGGCCACAGGCTGTTGATGCCGGGGCGGGCGATCGCCTCGCGGGCCTGGTTGACCGGATGGTTGTGCAGCCACACCTGGGTTTCGTTGATCAACCGGTGCCATTCGGCGGCAGCCTCGCCGTCGGGCATGAAATGGGCGACCGGGCGGCCGATGACGTCGGCCAGCGGTGAGAAGCGGGTCGGCGGCGGCGCTTCCAGGCCGAGGTACCAGCGGCTCGGTCCGGCCATTTCGAAGCGGCCGATGTCGCCGAATTCCTCGTTCAGGCCCTGGACCAGCGCGCTCGCCTCGTCGTCGGCGATGTCGAGCGCCGCACCTTCGATTAGCAGCAGGTGGTCTCTTGTGAAGCGCAGCCCCACCGGGTCGGCGCATAGCCAGCTCGCGCCCGCTGCCGGCGCCAATCCGGGTTCGCCGAGACGACGCAGGGCGGCAAACGAGGTCTGCGGTGGTTGGGCGAACAGGTCGAGCAGCGCAGCCTCGCTGCCCTTGCCCGGTGCCAGATCGCAGGCGGCGAGGCCGAGGAGGCGCTCGAGCGCCGGCGTCGACAGGCCGCGCGTCGGCGCTTCGGTCTGCAGGCCCGGCCACAGCAGGCCGGGGACGAAGAACTGGATATGCATCGTGGTCGGTCCGGGCGGACCCGGATGCTACCACGGCCGGAGGAGACGTCGGGTTGACCGGCCGGGACGGCCGCTTCAGGCACAATGGCGGCTTTCGATCGGTGCCGCCCGGATGCGCTACGAATGGCTGGTCGGTCTGCGTTACACCCGTTCGCGCAAGCGGGCACAGGGGCGCAACCGTTTCATCTCCTTCATTTCACTGGTATCGATGGCCGGCATCGGACTGGGCGTGGCCGCACTGATTACCGTGCTGTCGGTGATGAACGGATTCCAGGACGAGTTGCGAAGCCGCATTCTCGGTGTCGCCTCCCATGCCGAGGTGATGGGGTTCGACGGACGCTTGGCGAATTGGCAGCAGGTGTCGGAGCGGGTGCGCAAGCACCCCGAGGTGCTGGCCGCCGCACCCTACGTGCAGGCGCAGGGAATGCTTTCGCTCGACGATGCCGTGCGCGGTACGCTGGTGCGTGGGGTGTTGCCTGCCGACGAGGAAACGGTAGCCGATTTTGCCCGATACATGCGGGTCGGAAACCTCGATGCCCTCGAGCCGGGTGGCTTCGGCATCGTGCTCGGGCTCGAACTGGCCCACGCGCTGCGCGCCCAGGTCGGCGAAAAGGTGACACTGATCGCACCCCACGGCTTGGTGACGCCGGCCGCAGTGCTGCCGCGGCTCAAGCAATTTACGGTGGTCGGTATCTTCGAGGCCGGCATGTACGAGTTCGATTCGGGGCTGGCCTTGATCCACATGGCCGACGCCCAGGTGCTGTACCGCATGGGCGACGAAGTCTCGGGTCTGCGGATCAAGGTCGGCGATCTGTTCGATGCGCCGCGCGTGGCGCGGGAACTGGCCGGTGCGATGGGGGGCCAGCTGGCGATCCGCGACTGGACCATGAGCCACGCCAATTTTTTCCGGGCGGTTGCGCTGGAGAAGAAGATGATGGCGATCATTCTGTTTCTGATCGTCGCGGTGGCGGCCTTCAACATCGTGTCGACGCTGGTGATGGCGGTGCAGGAGAAATACGCCGACATCGCGATCCTGCGTACCCTGGGTGCCTCTCCCGCGTCGGTGATGGCGATCTTCGTGCTGCAGGGCACCGTGATCGGCGTGGTCGGATTGCTGATCGGCACGGCCGGCGGCATCGCGCTGGCGAGCAACCTCGATGTCGTCATCCCCTTCCTCGAGCGCATGCTGGGCACCACGCTGTGGAACAAGGAGGTGTACTACATCACCGACATGCCCTCGACGGTGCTGGCGAGCGACGTGTGGACCATCGTTTCGGTCTCCTTCGTGCTGACCCTGCTGGCGGCGATCTATCCGAGCTGGCGGGCGTCTCGAGTCAACCCGGCGGAGGCCCTGCGCTATGAGTGACGCGACGCCGGTGTTGGCCTGTCGGGATCTGGTCAAACGCTTCCGTGAGGGGGCGGATGCGGTCGAGGTGCTGCGCGGCGTGAGCTTCGCGGTGGGCGCCGGCGAGCGCGTGGCGATCGTCGGCGCCTCGGGCAGCGGCAAGAGTACATTGCTGCACCTGCTCGGCGGGCTCGACGTCCCGAGCGCCGGCGAGGTGGCGTTGGCGGGCCAGGAATTGTCCAAGCTGGCCGAAGCCCGCCGCGGCCGGCTGCGCAACCGGGCGCTGGGTTTCGTCTACCAGTTCCATCACCTGCTTCCCGAGTTCACGGCCCTCGAAAACGTCGCGATGCCGCTCTACATTCGGCGCATGGGCCGCGCCGAGGCCGACCGACGCGCCGCGGCGATGCTCTCCGAGGTGGGGCTCGCGCACCGGTTGGACCACCACCCGGGCGAACTTTCCGGTGGCGAGCGCCAGCGCGCGGCGATCGCCCGAGCGCTGGTCACCGAACCGGCCTGCGTGCTGGCGGACGAACCGACCGGCAACCTGGATCGCCGCACCGCCGAGACCGTTTTCGATCTGATGCTCTCCCTCAATCACCGTCTCAATACCAGCTTCGTCATCGTCACCCACGATAGCGCGCTGGCGTCGCGTGCCGAGCGCAGTCTCCGGCTCGAGGATGGTCTGCTGTCGGATGGTGCAATCGCTTGATATGACAAAAGATATAGGGATTCGCGCAGACGTCGGACGGGGCTAAAGTTCGCGGGTGTTCGACCGTTGGGTGGCTGGGGCCTGCGGGCCTGGTTCACGCATCGGGAGAGACTCGTGAAAGTACTGTTTGCGCCAGTGGTCGGATTCCTCAATCGGCTGAATTACAAGGCAAAGTTTCTAGTCGTGCTGTCCATCGCGGCGGCTACCGGGTTGATCATGGCCGGGCAGTTGTATGTCCAGCTCGACCGGGAGATCTCGGCGACGCGCGGCGAGCAGGTCGGGCTCGAAGGTTATCCGGCCGCGATCCGCGTGCTCACCCTGATGCAGCAGCACCGCGGCCTTACCGCCGGCTTGCTGGGTGGCAGCCGGGCACTGGAACCCAAGGTGGATGCCAAGGCCCGGGAACTCGACGAGGCCGTCGCAGCATTCGACGAGGTACTCGCCGGTCCGGCAGCGGCGCTGCAGCTCGAGGCGAGCTGGCGGGCGCTGGCGGAACAATGGACGCGGCTGCGCGATGAGGGCCGCCGCCTCGAGCGCGGCGAAAACTTCGCCCGCCATACCCAGATGGTCGAAGGCATGCTGTCGCTGATTGTCGATCTCGGCGAGCGCTCCGGGCTCGGCCTCGATCCCGATGGCGCGGCGATGAATCTGGTCACGCCCATGCTGCATTCGATTCCGGAGATCACGGAGCGGCTCGGCAGGCTGCGCGGCAAGGGCACCGGAATCCTGGCCAGTGGCGCGACCCAGTACGCGGATCACGAGGCCATCGTCGCGCAACTGGCCGAGCTGTCGGTGACTGCGCGCGCACTCGACGAAAACCTGCGCCGGGCCGCCGACGAGGACGCTGCCGACCGGATGCGGGTGGAGGGCGCCCGTGGCGAGATCGGCCAGGCCATCGCCAGAATGCGCAGTGTCGCGACCGACCAGATCGTCCAGGGCCAGATGAGTCTGCCGCCGGCCCAGTTCTTCGCCGAGGGCACCGCGGCCATCGACGTCGTGCTCAAGCATTTGAACGAGAGCCTGCGTCCGGTCGTCGACGGGCTGCTGAGCACCCGCCTGCAGAACCTCGAACGACAATTGGCATTGGAGCTCGGTATTGCCGCGGCGGCGCTCGGTCTGCTCGCCTACATCCTGTTCGGCATGTACTTCGCGATTCTCGGCTCGGTGCGCGAATTGAGTGATGGCGCCCGCCAGCTTGCCGACGGCGACTACACGGTACGGATACGCTTCAGCGCCCGTGACGAACTGGCTCAGGTCGCCGAGCAGTTCAATCAGATGACCGCGAGCCTCGGGGCGCTGGTGCGCGAAATCAAGAACCGAGCCGGCGAACTGGCGGCCGCCGCGGGCGGCCTGAGCGGGGCTGCGCGGGATATCGCGGGCAGCTCGGAAAACCAGAGCGAGGCAGCCACCAGCATGGCGGCGGCGATCGAGCAGATGACCGTCAGCATCGGCGAGATTGCCCGGCATGCCGAAGATGCCGCCGAGAAATCGGAGACCTCCGGCAAGCTTTCCTGCGAAGGCGGCGAGCTGACTGCTCGCACGGTCATCGGCATGGAACAACTGGCGGAAGTCGTCGGACGGTCGGCCGGCGTGATCGAAAAACTGGGCACCCAGTCGAGCGAGATCAGCAACATCGTCAATACCATCCGCGAAATTGCCGACCAGACCAACCTGCTGGCATTGAACGCGGCGATCGAAGCCGCGCGTGCCGGCGAGAGCGGTCGCGGCTTCGCCGTGGTGGCCGACGAAGTGCGCAAACTGGCCGAACGCACCGCGAGCGCGACCGGTGAGATCACCGGCATGGTCGATGCGATCCAGTCGGGCACCGCCGAGGCGGTCGAGACCATGTCGCAAGGCGTCGAACGGGTGCGGGAAGGGGTCGAACTGAGTGGCCGCTCGGGCAAGGCGATGCAGCAGATCAGCGCCGCCGCAAATCAGGTGATGGCATCGGTACGCGACATCAACCACGCTCTTGGCGAGCAGGGTTCGGTCAGCACCGAGATCGCGCGCAATGTCGAGGCGATCGCCCGCATGGCCGAAGAGAACAACGAATCGGTCAAGCATACGTCGCAGACCGCGGTACAGCTCGAAGGCGTGGCCGGCCAGTTGCTCGATCAGGTCTCGCGCTTCCGCGTCTGAGCCCGTGCCCGGCGACGCGCCATGGCGTGCAACAAGTGCACGCGCCACGCCAGCTTGACGGCGACGTAGCCCAGTGCCGCGAGCGCGCTGGCGAGTAGCAACAGACCCAATGCCAGCGGTTCGCCGAGGCCGAGTAGCCAGTCGAGGCCGGCCGACATCCAATCCGACAGGCTCGCGTCGCCCCTGGGCGGCGGCGGCGTGAAGGTGCCGCCGCTCGCCAGCAGCCAATCCCCCAAGGTGAAGGCGGCCAGGTACAACGGAACGATCGTGAACGGGTTGCTGTAGAGGGTCGTCACCAGGGCAAGCGGCAGGTTGACCCGCAACAGGACGCAGGCGAGCGCCGCACCGGGCATCTGGAACGGACCCGGGATCAGGCCGCAGAACAGCCCCACGGCAACGGCGCCCGCGGCGGAGTGGCGGTTCAGGTGCCACAGGCGAGGATGCAGCAGGGTGCCCGCGAACGGTCGCATCCAGCGCTGATGCCGGATCGCCGAGGGGTCCGGCAGGTGCCGCCGGATCAGCCGGCGCACGATGGCCCGCGGGATGGGTGGGGATGGTCGAAATCCACGTTCGCGTGCATGCGGTTGCTGTGCTCGGCGGGGCCAACGGATGATGAAGGGCGGATTCTATCCTGGCCGCCCGCCCGAGCGTCGAAGGCTGCGCCGTCCGCTGGCGCCGGCTTGGCCCTGCGCCGGTGATGGGATCTAATGGCAGCATGTATGCCATTGTCGTTGCTGCTGTGTTCGCCTGCTGGCTGCTGCAGTCCCGCCCGGTGCTTCCGTCGGTGGCCGTCATGCTCGCGATCGCCGGCGTCGGCCTTGCCCTGGCTGCGTTGGCGTGGGCGTCCAGGGGGCGCATGTGGGCGCGCGCGTTCGCCGCCGCCGCTGCATTTGGGCTGGCCTTCGCGTGGTCCGGCCTGCGCGCCGAATGGCGCCTCGCCGACGAACTCGCAGCCGGGCTGGAGGGGCGCGACCAGGTGGTCAGCGGCGCGATCGTGAGCCTGCCCCGACGCACGCCCGGTGCCGTCGTCTTCGATTTCGCTCCGGAGCAGGGCATTGCCGGTGTGCCGGGGCTGCTGCGCCTGCGCTGGTATGCGCCCCACGACGATCCGCAGGCGCTGCCGCATGTCTCGCCCGGGCAGCGATGGCGACTGACGGTGCGACTCCGGCGACCCCATGCGCGCGTCAACCCCCACGCCGCCGACTCCGGCGCACGGCTATTGCAGCAGGGCATTCGCGCGGTCGGCTACGTGCGCGCGCGGGAAGCGCAAGCGCGCCTGCCGGGGCACGGTGGCGGTGCTCGCGCGTGGATCGCGGCGCTGCGCCAGTCGGTGCGGGAGCGCTTCGAGACCACCCTCGGCGGGCGGCCTTGGGCGGGAGTGGCGGTGGCTGTCGCGGTGGGCGATCAGTCCGCGATCGGTCCTGCCCAATGGCAGGAGCTACGCGATCTGGGCATCGTCCACCTGGCGGTGGTGTCCGGCTTGCACGTGTCGATGGCGGCGGCCTGCGGCGGTCTGCTGGTGGCTGCGTGCTGGCGGTTGAGCCGCCTGGGTCTGCGCCTGCCGGCACCGACCGCGGGGGTGCTCGCCGGCGGCGTCATGGCCTGGCTCTACGCCGCGCTTTCGGGTTTCGGCCTGCCGGTGCAGCGCAGCGCACTGATGCTGACCATCGTCGGACTCGCCTGGCTGGCGGGTCGCCGCATGCGGCCGGGTCGCGTCCTTGCCGTGGCGCTGTTGGCGGTCCTGGCATTCGATCCGTGGGCGGTGCTGGCGCCGGGTCTTTGGTTGTCGTTCGTGGCCGTGGCAATTTTGCTGATCGCCGGTCGCCGGGCTGCGGCCCAAGGTGGTTGGCGACGCCTGCCCGGGGCGCTGCTGCGCACCCAGTTGGCGATCAATCTGGCGATGGCGCCGATCCTGCTGATTTTCTTCCAGCAGTTCTCCCTGGTGGCGCCGATCGCCAACCTGCTCGCCGTGCCGGTCTTCAGTTTGCTGGTGCTGCCGCTGTGTCTGGCCTACGTGGTGCTGCCGGTGGACGGTCTGGCCCTGCTTGCCGAACAGCTCGTGACAGGGACCATGACGCTCCTCGGCGGGTCGCTGGCCGGTGACGGGGCGAGTTGGCGACAGGCGGCACCGCCGATGGTGCTGGTGGTGCCGGCCGCGCTGGGGTGCCTCTGGGCGGTGTTGCCGCGCGGCACCCCGGGTCGGGCCGCCGCGTTGACCCTGCTCGTGCCGCTGCTGCTGTTTCGTCCGGAGCGTCCGGCTGCGGGTGATTTCGAACTGGTGGCGCTGGACGTCGGCCAGGGCTTGGCCGTGCATGTTGCGACGGCCGGCCACGACCTGCTGTTCGATACGGGCCCCGGCTGGCCTGGCGGCGATGCCGGCCGCTCGGTGATCGTGCCCTATCTGCGCGCCAGCGGCGTTGCGCAGCTGGACCTGCTCGCGATCAGCCACGCGGACCGTGACCATTCGGGGGGCGCGCGCAGTGTCGCCGCGGCACTGCCGGTAGTGCGCGGCGCCACCGTCGCCGGCGTCGACACCGCCGATTTCGGCGGCAGCTGGGGATCGTGCCGCGCAGGCGACGGCTGGACATGGGACGGCGTGCGTTTCGACTGGCTCAATCCGCTGAGCGCATTGGCGGCCGATGGGGCCGACAGGAACGAACGCTCCTGCGTGCTGCGGGTGAACGGCGTCGGCGGTACGGCGCTGATTGCCGCCGACATCGGGCGGGCCGCGGAGGCTCGCCTGCTGGCGGCGGACGCCGCCGGTTTGCGCGCGGACCTGGTGCTGGTGCCGCATCACGGCAGCACGACTTCCTCGTCGCCGCCGTTCGTGGCAGCCGTGTCGCCGTCCGCGGCGATCTTTTCGGTCGGCCATCGTTCCCGTTTCGGGCATCCCCGGCCGGAAGTCTGGGCGCGTTGGTCGGCGGTCGGGGCCCGCGGCCTGCGTACCGACAGCCAGGGCGCGATCCGGGCGCGTTTCGAGGCGGGCGGGTTGTCGGTATCGGCCGAGCGCGAACGGCGGGAGCGCTACTGGCACGGCCGCTGAGGCGGTAGCAGACGATCCGAGTGGGCGCAGCCGGGCACCGTTGGGGGACGGCGCCGCGGCACAGCGGCCCTGCGCGGCGGGGGGCGGGCAATCCGGGCTAAACTTGCGGCAGCCGAACCCTCGGGGGAGATCCGTTCATGAGCCTGTCGACCTTGTTGGACCGATTCCTAAGTGGCGAGAGTGCCGATCGGCGCGCCGGTCCGCCGCCCCAGATGCGCGAGCGGACGCTGCAGTGCATCGGCGCCCATGGCCTGCATCGCATGGCCTATCGCGAGTGGGGCGATCCGATGAATCCGCGGGTACTCATCTGCGTGCACGGGCTCACCCGCAATGGTCGGGATTTCGACACCCTGGCCTCGGTCATGTGCCGCGACTACCGGGTGGTCTGTCCCGACGTGGTGGGGCGTGGTCGCAGCGAGTGGCTGAAGGTCAAGGGCGACTACGCGCTGCCCCAGTACGTGGCGGACATGATCACGCTGATTGCCCGGCTCGATGTCGAATCGGTGCACTGGGTGGGGACATCGATGGGCGGACTGATCGGCATGTTGATCGCGAGTCAGCCGGGCAATCCGATTCATCGCCTGGTATTGAACGATGTCGGGCCGGTGGTCACCGCGGCATCGATCGAACGCATCGGCCAGTATGTCGGCACGGCGCCACGTTTTGCCGACATGGAACAGGCGGAGGCCTACCTGCGGGAGGTCTGCGCACCATTCGGCGCACTCGCCGATGCCCAGTGGCGGCATCTGACCGAAAATGTCGTGACCAAGGTCGAGGACGGTTGGGCGATGGCCTACGATCCGGGCATCGGCGAACCTTTTCGCGCCAACCCGCTGGTCGAGGATGTGGACCTGTGGCCGGTATTCGACGCCATCCGCTGCCCCACGCTGGTGGTGCGCGGTGCCGAATCGGACTTGCTCGAGCGGGCCACCGCGGAGGAGATGGCCCGCCGCGGCCCCTGTGCCAAGGTGGTGGAAATCGCCGACGTCGGCCACGCGCCGATGCTGCTCGACGAAGCACAGATCACCGAGGTTCGAGGCTTCCTGCTGACGGAGTAAGCCGGTCGCGCCCGCCGGCAGTTGGTGGCGCAGCCCCACTCGGGCTGTCGAACGAGGCGGGGTGTGTCCGCGCCTGCCGGCACCACGCCGTACCTGCCATTCCCCCCAGGCAAACCGCCCGGAGCCGGGCTCGGCGCTGCGCTCAGTGCAGGTGGCGCGGCATGTGCTCGGAAGGCTCGTCCGGCAACTCCGCGTGGACCACCTCGCCCTCCGGCGAGGGATAGTAGGGCGCGCCGCAATCGTCGCAGTACTCGAGGGGAAAGGCGTGGTCGAGGACTTGGATCTCGAGGACGCCGCAGTCGCGCAGCGTGGCCTCGATCTGCGCGATGGTTTCCGCCTCGTCGTCTTCGGCTCCGAGCAACGGCCACACCACCCCATGCACCACGTCGTTGTTCGGCTTCTGCGTGAAGCCGATGCGGAATTCCTCCAACTGGCGGTCATGGAACGGCGCGACCACCGCCCGCAGGCCCGAGGCCGGCGATTCGAGCGCGGTGCCGAGAAAGGCCACCGAGGCGCGTACCGAGTAGGGTCGACTGTCGCGATCCGCCTGGCGACTGGCAGCGAAATAGGTTTCCGGCAGCACCACCTCGAGCGCACATCCGGGCAGCAGCGGTGCCAGGCAGGCACCGCCCTGGCTACGCCATTGCTCCAAGCTTTGTTCGCGCGTGCCGCCGTGCTCCTGCCAGCGGAACATCGGCGCTCCCCGCGGCACGGCGATCGCCGCCAACAGGTAGCGGGTGTCGGACAGGAACTGGTTCGTCTCGGGCATGCCGTCGGCGTCGATCTGCATGTCCTGATCGTCGAGGGCGGCCGCGCCGAGCTCCGCGGCAAAGCCGGCCGTGGCGCAGTAGCCGACCGGCAACTGGTCGGGGCTGAACAGGTGGTCCGCCACCGCCAGCCGCACATCGTCGGCGAGGACGTGGGCGAGCAGGTGCACCCGCAGGTTGGCGAGCACCGCCGGCGGGATGTTGCCAGACGGGATACGGAAACGTGACCAGGCCAGCACCGGCGCCGCGATCATCAGCACGTCGTGGTCTCCGCGCCCGCGAAACGCGGTTTCGGCGCGCGATTCGACGAAGTCCGCCAGTTCGTCGTAGGCGCGAGAGCTGGCCGGATGGAGATGATCGAAGGCCTCGTTGAAGATCTCCTCGTCGTTGGCGTCGAGCAGACCGTCGACGACTTCGGCGAGTCGACTCTCCCAATAGCGATCTTCCTGGCGACTGCCCGATTCCGCGAGGCCGTTGGCAAGCCAGGCCAGTTGCTCTGCGTCGTGGGAAGGGCCGCTGCGGCGGCCGAATCGGCTGCGTTTCATGTCCATACCTGGGTCGGCCGCGAACGGGTTCGCGGCCCGGGAGCGGGATTGTAGCCGGCTGGCGGCCGGTGCTCAGTATACGTGCTTGTTGAGACGGACCTCATGCAGGATCTTGGCCGAGATCTCTTCGATCGACTTGGCGGTGGAATCCATCCATTTGATGCCCTCGCGCCGCATCATGCGCTGGGCCTCCTCGATCTCGTAGCGGCAGTTCTCGACCGATGCGTAGCGGGAATTGGGCCGCCGCTCCTGGCGGATCTGGGAGAGCCGCTCGGGTGCGATGGTGAGGCCGAAGAGCTTGTGGCGATAGCCCTGGAGGTCCCCCGGCAGGCAATTGCGCTCGAAATCCTCGGGGATCAGCGGGTAGTTGGCGGCCTTGACCCCGAACTGCATCGCCAGGTAGAGGCTGGTCGGCGTCTTGCCCGAGCGCGACACGCCGACCAGGATCACGTCGGACTGTTCGAGGTCGGAATCGACGAGGCCGTCATCGTGGGCGAGGGTGAAGTTGATCGCCTCGATGCGGCCCTTGTATTCGAGGCTTTCGGCGATGCCGCGGAAGCGACCGACGGCGTGGGTCGAGCGCTGTCCGAGTTCAGTTTCGAGCGGGCCGATGAAGGATTCGAACAGGTCGATCAGCATCGCGCCGGTCTCGCGCAGCAACTGCACCGATTCGGGACTGACCAGCGTGTTGAAGACGATCGGGCGNNGGCGAACGCCGTCGCGCTCGATCGCCTCGCGGATCGCACGCACGCAATCCATGACCTTGTCGAGATTGTCGACGAACGGCACCCGCACCTGGCGGAAGCGGATGTCCGGAAACTGGGCAAGCAGGCTGTGGCCGAAGGTCTCGGCGGTGATGCCGGTGCCATCGGAGATGAAGAAGACGGTTCGGGTATCGGTGGTGGTCATGGCCTGTGGTCGGTGCTTGTGGAGGGTTAACCCATGATGTGACGGCGCGCGCCAGCGCGCTAGAATTGCGATTTTGCTTTCACGCCAACATTTACGGAAGATTTTCCCATGACCCGTTTCGTCATCCCCTTCGAAGAGCTGCGCATGTCCGACGTGGAGCAGGTCGGCGGCAAGAACGCATCGCTCGGCGAGATGATCAGCCAATTGCCGTCGAGCGTGCGCGTGCCCGGCGGTTTCGCGACGACCGCCGAAGCCTACCGTGAATTCCTCGAGCACGACGGTCTGGCGGGTCGCATCCAGGCGGCGCTCGACGCGTTGGACGTGGACGATGTCGATGCCCTCGCGCGTACCGGTGCCGAGATCCGGGGCTGGCTCGTCGATACCCCGTTTCCGGCTCGGCTCGAGGGCGAGATCAAGGCCGCCTACGAGCGGCTGACGGCGGAAGGCGAAGGCAGTTTCGCGGTGCGTTCGTCGGCCACCGCCGAGGATCTTCCCGACGCCTCGTTCGCGGGCCAGCAGGAATCCTTCCTCAACATTCACGGCTACGACAACATCCTGCATGCGATCAAGGAAGTGTTCGCGTCGCTGTACAACGACCGCGCCATCGCCTACCGCGTGCACAAGGGCTTTACCCATGCCGAGGTCGCGTTGTCGGCCGGCGTCCAGCGTATGGTTCGCTCCGACATCGGTGCCTCGGGCGTGATGTTTACGATGGACACCGAGTCGGGCTTCGACGGCGTGGTGTTCATCACCGCCTCGTACGGACTCGGCGAGACCGTCGTGCAGGGTGCGGTCAATCCGGACGAGTACTACGTGCATAAGCCGACGCTCGCCCTCGGCAAGCCTTCGGTGGTGCGCCGAAATCTCGGCTCCAAGCTGATCAAGATGGTGTTTTCGGAGGATCGCAAGGCGGGACGCTCGACCGTCACCGTGGATGTGCCGGAAGCCGACCGCAACCGCTTCTCGCTGACCGATGCCGACGTCCTCGAGCTGGCCCGCTATGCGGTGATCATCGAGCAGCACTATGGCCGTCCGATGGACGTCGAGTGGGGCAAGTCCGGCGACGACGGCAAGCTCTACATCCTGCAGGCGCGCCCGGAAACCGTGAAGAGCCGCCAGAGCGGCAACGTCATGGAGAAGTACCGTCTCAAGCAGTACGGCAAACGCCTCACCCATGGTCGCGCGATCGGCCAGAAGATCGGCGTCGGTCCGGTGCGGGTGATCCACTCGGCCAGCGAGATGAATCGGGTGCAGAGCGGTGACGTGCTGGTCACCGACATGACCGATCCCAACTGGGAGCCGGTCATGAAGCGTGCCAGCGCGATCGTCACCAACCGCGGCGGACGGACCTGCCACGCAGCGATCATTGCTCGCGAGTTGGGCATTCCGGCGATCGTCGGTTGCGGCAACGCCACCGAAGTGCTCGACGAAGGCGATTCGGTGACGGTGTCATGCGCCGAGGGCGACACCGGCTACGTCTATCGCGGCCGCCTCGAATACGAGGTGAACACCACAGACATGGGCAATCTGCCGGATATCCCGGTCAAGATCATGATGAACGTCGGCAATCCGGAGCTGGCCTTCGAGTTCGCCCAGATTCCGAACGGCGGTGTCGGCCTGGCCCGACTCGAATTCGTCATCAACAACATGATCGGCATCCATCCGAAGGCGATTCTCGAGCTCGATCAGGTGCCGGCCAGCCTGCGCAGCGAGATTCTGCGCCGTTCGCGCGGCTACCTGACGCCCAAGCAGTTCTTCATCGAGAAGATCGCCGAAGGGGTGGCGACGCTGGCGGCCGCGTTCTATCCGCAGCCGGTGATCGTGCGGTTGTCCGACTTCAAGTCGAACGAATACCGCAAGCTGCTCGGGGGCGAGATCTACGAACCGGAAGAAGAGAATCCGATGCTCGGATTCCGTGGCGCCTCGCGCTACATCGCCCACTCCTTCCGCGATTGTTTCGAGATGGAATGCGTCGCGATGAAGAAGGTGCGCAACGAGCTGGGTCTGACCAACGTGCAGCTCATGGTGCCCTTCGTGCGCAACCTCGACGAGGCCAAGGCCGTCGTCGACCTGCTCGCCGAACACGGACTGAAGCGCGGCGAAAAGGACCTCAAGCTGATCATGATGTGCGAGATCCCGTCGAACGCGCTGTTGGCCGAACAATTCCTCGAGCATTTCGACGGGTTCTCGATCGGCTCCAACGACTTGACCCAGCTCACCCTCGGTCTGGATCGGGATTCCGGCCTGGTGGCCCACGCCTTCGATGAACGCGATCCGGCCGTCAAGCAACTGCTGTCGATGGCGATCCAGTCGGCCAACCGCCTCGGCAAGTACGTCGGCATCTGCGGCCAGGGGCCGTCGGACCACGCGGACTTCGCCGAGTGGCTGATGGACGAGGGGATCCAGACCATATCGCTCAATCCCGACACGGTTGTCGACACTTGGCTGAAGCTCGCGGCGCACGGAAAAAAGTGATTGCCGATCAGGTGCTTGTGGAAATCCCCAGGGCTCCGGTCGGCGCCCTGGGGGCGACAAAATCAGGGCGACGAAGTGCTATACTGCAAAACTTTCGGGAAATGCGACCGTAGATAGCATCAAAGCAATCGGCAGGGTGCGCCCGGCGCACCCCACGACGAACCACGGCGGGAGGCTGGATGGCGTTAGTCATTCTTTCGGCAGCGGCAGCGACTGATTCGAAGGTGAGGACCATCTCGGCCCGGCGACTCCTCGTCGGCGTCGCGGCACTGGTGGCCGGCGCACTTGCGGGCGGATTCTGGCTGGGCTACGACGTTGCGCGCGCCGATCGGCCGGTGCAGATCGTGCTGGCACAGCCGGAAACCGAGGTGGAAACCGAAGCGCCGTTGGTCGAAACGGCCACCGGCGAGCCCGAGAGCCGTTTCCTGATCGGGCGCGTCGGAGAACTCTCCGGCCGCTTGCTGCGGCTCGAGTCGGAAGCCATCCTGCTGGCCAAGCGTCTCGGTCTCAAGAGCGATGACGACGGTGAAGCCGCCGAGGCCGCGGGCGACGAGTCCAAGGCCACCGGCAAGCCTGCCGAGGGCGGTCCCATGATGCCGGCGATCGGTGAGGGTCTGAGCAGTTCGGACGAGGCGATGGCGATCGTCGGCAGCAGCCTCGAGATACTCGAAGCGGACTTGCGCCGATTGGCCGAGACGCTGTCCACGATCGACGAAGCGGCGGCCCAGCAGACGGTGGAATCGATGATCTACCCGAGCCGCCAACCGGTGTTCGGCTCACGCATCGGTTCGCGCTTCGGCAATCGCTCCGACCCGTTCAACAAGCGGCGCGCCTTCCACAGCGGGCTCGACTTTCCGGCGCCCGCCGGCTCCCCGATCTATGCCAGCGCAGGCGGTGTCGTCAAATACGCCGCATTCCGTGGCGAATACGGCCGCCAGGTCGAGATCGACCACGGTAACGGCCTGGTCACGCGGTACTCCCATGCCCGCCGCCTGCACGTCAAGCGCGGCGACGTGGTGACGCCGGGACAACACATTGCGGACATCGGCTCGAGCGGCCGTTCCACCGGCCCGCACCTGCACTTCGAGGTCCTCAAGAACGGCAGATTCGTCGATCCCGAGGACTACCTGCGCGAGGGCTGAGAGCGCGCATGCCGGGTCTGTTCGGCGGTCATCGAAACACCAGGGAACTGACGGCGACGGCCTACACCGTCGAACGTGGGGGCGGAGGCTCCCGCGCCGTGCCGATGCTGCTCGCGGTGTGCTGCGTGGCGCTCGCCGCCTACGCCGCCTTTCAAGTGTTCCGGGAACAGTTCGCCCCGGCCGCGCGGGTGAGCGAACTGGAGGCGGAGGTTCTGCAACTGCGCGAAGAATTGGCCGACGAGACCGGCCGCTTGACCGACGAACTGACGGATGCTCGCCTGCAGACCGAAATGGATGCGGCGACGCGGGCCGAACTCGAGCGACAGCTCGAAGAGCTGAACACCCAGCTCAAGAAGGCGAACGAGGAATTGAGCTTCTTCAAACAGGCCAACAAATCGAAGCCTTGACGAGGCCGGGAAGGACAACGGAGGAGAAACATGCTGCGGCGCAAGAAGACCAATTCGATCGAGATTACCAAGCTGTCCAGCCTGGTGGCGGAAAACGTCGAAATCACCGGCGATCTCGCCTTTTCCGACGGGCTGCGGGTGGATGGCTCGGTCTGCGGGAACCTGTCGAACAAGGAAGGCCGGAAGGGCCTGCTGGTGCTCAGCGAGCGCGGCCGCATCGAAGGCAACGTCCGTGTTCACGATGCCGTCATCAACGGAGAGATCGTCGGCGACGTCACCGTAGAGCACTTTCTCGAATTGCAGCCCAAGGCGCGGATCACCGGCGACATCAAGTATCGCCAACTGCAGATGGACTGCGGCGCCTCCGTTTCGGGAACCTTGACCTGTGAGCCGGAGGGCCAGGCAGGCGCCGACGACAAGGTCGAGCCGAAGACCGACGAAAAAGTGGTCGAATTCAACAGCAGCAGTCACGGCTGACGGCCCGGCCGCAATCGTCCGCGCGACTGTCTGCCGTGGAATTCGAACTGTTGTGGTGGCATTGGATCGTGCTCGCCATCGGCTTGGCGTTGGCCGAATTGGCGATCCCGTCGTTCTTCGTGATCTGGTTCGGCGCCGGCGCGGCGCTGGTGGGCATCGTAACGTTGCTGGTGCGCGACCTTTCGCTGACCGAGCAACTGGCCGTCTGGATTCTTGCTTCGCTGGCGATGGTCTTTTCCTGGTTCCGGGTATTCCGCAGCGGACGCCACAAGACGCGGATCGGTATGGCGCAGGGCGAGGTGATCGGCGAAATCGGTCTCCTGGTGAGCGAGATCGCACCCTTCCAGCGGGGCAGCGTCCGCTTTCAAAAGCCCTTGCTGGGATCCGAGCAATGGCCCTGCATCGGTGACGAACACATTGCTGCCGGCGAGCGGGTGCGGGTGGTGGCGATCGAAGGAAGCATTCTCAAGGTGGCGCGCAGCGCGAAGGGGGCTACATGAGCGAAGGTCTGATCGTGGTCGTCGCGATCCTGGTGTTCGTGGTGATCACGATCGCCAAGGGCGTACGCATCATTCCGCAAGGTGAGGAGTGGATCGTCGAGCGGCTGGGCAAGTATCAGGAGACGCTGAAACCGGGCCTGCGGATCATCATTCCCTATATCGACAATGTCGCCTACAAGCTGGTCACCAAGGACATCATCCTGGACGTGCAGGAACAGGAGGTGATCACGCTGGACAATGCGGTGATCCTGGCCAATGCGGTGGCCTTCGTGAAGGTGACCGATCCGGTCAAGGCGGTGTATGGCGTCACCGATTTCGCGGAGGCGATCCGCAATCTCATCATGACCACCCTGCGCTCGATCATCGGCGAGATGGAACTGGACCAGGCCCTGTCGTCGCGCGACAAGATCAAGGCGCGCCTGCGCGAGAGCATTGCCGACGAGGCGGTGGATTGGGGACTTACGGTCAAATCGGTGGAAATTCAGGACATCAATCCGTCGCAGTCGATGCAGAAGGCGATGGAGATGCAGGCCGCTGCCGAGCGCGAGCGCAAGGCGATGGTGACCAAGGCCGAGGGCGAGAAGCAGTCGGCGATTCTCGAGGCCGACGCCCGTCTCGAGTCGGCCAAGCGCGATGCCAATGCCCAGGTCATGCTGGCCGAGGCCTCGGCCGAGGCGATCCGCCGGGTGACCAAGGCCATCGGCACCGAAACGGCACCAGTCTACTACATGTTGGGCGAGCGCTACGTTCAGGCGTTGCAGGCGCTCGGCGAGTCCGGCAACGCGAAGCTGGTGGTCCTGCCCGGTGACATTCGCGAAGCCTTGAAGGGGCTGTTCAGCCAGGCGCGGAACTGAGTGCCGCGGCGTCGTAGCCGCGGAATCCCCGCAGCAGGTAGAGGTGGACGCGTCGCGCGAAGTCGCGATGGACCCGCACGACGCGTTCGCCGAGATCCCGGCTCGAATCGAAGCGGTCCAGCACGGCATCGTCCAGCGGCTCGCGGCTCACGAACAGCAGATCCCGCCCCCGCGCCGCGGCGAGGTTGGTGGTCAGCTGATAGTGGTCGATGACCCGTCCGCGCGGGTTCCAGCTGGCGTACTCGCGCGGCCCGAGGAAGTAGATCAGATGGGCCAGCAGATCCCGCTCGCGGGCCACCAGGATGGCGTTCGGGTGGGCCGTCAGCACCGGTGCCACCGCCTGCGCCAGTTCGTGCCAGCCACGCGCCCGCTTGTAGGGATCCTTGCCGCGGGTGATCTCGATGCCAGCGCCGCGGGCGATGTCGGGCCAGTGATAGACCCCGCTCACGAGCAACAGGTTGAGCGCGACTGCGACCATCAGCGTACGCCAGCGCCCGGTGTCGCCGAGCCAGCCGACCGAGAGCAGGACGCCGGCAACGAAGGCCGGTGCCGCCCAATTGCTGTTGGCGCCGCCTCGCAGCGCCTGCACGCTGACCAGGGCCAGCAGCGGCAGGCTCATGCCGAGCAGCAAACGCCATACGGGATCGCGCACCCGCACGATGGCGCGCACGATCGCCCACAGCATGCACAGGAACAAGGCCGGCCCCATCGACAGCCACTGGCCCGCCAGGAACTCGCCGAGGTTGTTTCGGCCGTCGGAATTCTCGTCGAGTTGGGTGATGTCGGCGGTGTGGCGGAAGGTCGGAAAATCATGGGTCCAGTTCCACCACAGGTTTGGTGCGAATACCAGCACCGCGAGCAGCAGGGCGACCCAGGGCCGGGGCCCGGCGAGTGCGCGGCGCCCGCTGGCGCCGGCCAGCATCACCAGCAGCGCCGACGGCAGGAAGGCTGCCATCGTGTATTTGGTGAGCAGCCCGAGACCGACTGCGAGGCCCAGCACCAGCCAGTGGCGCCAGCCGCCGTCTTCGTGCAGGGCGTGCCACAGGGCGAGCATGCCCAGCGACCAGAACAGCAGCAGGGGTGCGTCGGTGGAGACGAACAGGCCGAGCGCGCCCACCAGCGGCATCGTCAGGAAGGCGAGGCCGGACCAGAAACCGACACGCGTGTCGAACATCAGCGTGCCCAGCCGGAAGATCACCAGTGCCGCCAGCGGATAGCTCAGCAGCGATGGCAGCTTGATCGCCAGCAGACCGTCGCCGAACAGGGCCGTGCTGGCCGCGATCATCGCCGCGATCACCGGCGGCTTCGAGAAATAGCCCCAGTCGAGTGCCTTCGACCAGCCCCAGTAGTAGGCTTCATCGACGTACAGGTCGATGCCCAGATGATGGATCACCCACATCCGATAGGCGGTCAGCAGGACCGCGATCACGACCAGGGTGAGTGCCGGGCGGCCGTCGCTCACGGTGCGTGCCGCCTTAGGACGACGACGCCGCCTTCGACGCCCAGGGTGTCGTAGCCTTCGCCCGGCACGCGATCGATGCGGGTGACCGCGAGGCCGCCCGGCTCGGGCTGCCGGCGTGGCGTCACGGCCTGGCGATAGACGCTGAAGCTCGGCGCCGTGTAGCTCAGCAGAGTGACCGGCTCTCCCGTCTCACGCAGGGCCAGGGCGGCGCGCTTGACCGGGCCCTGGGCGAGTTCGCCGGCCAGCGGTACCACGAACACCACCAGCAGCAGACCCTGCAGCGCGCCGGCCCCGACCAGTTTGCGCCAGATCGGCATGCGCCAGTAGTGCACCACCGCCAGCCAACAGACGATGCCGGCGAAGGTGGCGAGCACGTAGAACGGCGTCGTCTCGTTCAGCGCGCGGCCGAGCTGGGCGCGGCTGTAGGCATCACCGGCCTGGCTCGCGGCCAGCGCCGAAAGGATCCAAGGCAGCATCGCATACACGGTCAGCAGAATCGCCGGAGGCAGCCAGTGGACCCAAGCCCGTCTGAGTTCGTCGCGGTGGGCGGCGATCAGCAGGAAAAGCGGGGTGCATCCGTAGAGCACATAATGGGGGAGCTTGGTGCCGGACAGGCTGAAGAAAGCGATGACGAAGGCGGCCCAGATCCACAGCAGGCGCCGTACGCCGATGGCGAGATCCGCGCGAATGCCGCGAATTGCGGCGAACAGAGGCCCGGTCCATGGCAGCAGCAGCAAGGGCACCGTGAACAGGTAATAGGCGATGTTGCCGCCGTGGCCTTCGAGGGTGCCGGAGAATCGTTCCACGTTGTGCCGCAGGATGAAGCCGTCGATGAACAGTTGGCCGTGGATCTTCAGTGCCGCGGCGTACCAGGGCACCACCAGCAGCAGAAAGACGAGCCAGCCGAGCGGATCGGCAACCGCCTTCAGCCAGCGTCGCCACTGCCCGCGGGAGGCGCAGTAGAGCAAAGTCACCGTGGCTGGGATCAGCAGCGCGATCGGCCCCTTGGTCAGTGCGCCCAGGCCCATCCACAGGAAGCTGCGCAGCAGCGGCGCGCGCCGGCCGGATTCCAGGTGCCGCCAGGCATCGAACAGGGTCAGCGCCAACAACAGGTTCAACAGGGCATCGGCGGTCGCGGCCCGGCCAATGATCATCGGGCCGAGCGAAGTCGAGGCCACCGCCAGCGCCGCCAGCGCGGCTTCCGCACCGAACCGCTGACGGGCGAAATGCCAGGTCGCGTAGCACCAGATGATGGCGGCCAGCGCCGATGGCAGCCGGAAAGCCCATTCGCTGGGACCCAGCGCGAGATAGGCCAGCGCCTGCAGCCAGTAGATCAGGATCGGCTTGTCGAAGCGGTGTTCGCCGTTGAGGTAGGTGGACAGGAAGTCGCCGCGCTCGAACATCTCACGGGTGGCCTCGGAAAAAGCCCCTTCGTCCACGTCGAACAACGGGGCCGTGCCCAGCCACAGCAGGAACATCGCCGGCGGTAGCAAAAAGACCAGAATGCGGAACCAGTCCTGCCGCAAGTCGAGGAAAGCGGGGCGGATCATGCCGGTCGGTGCCATCCCTCGTCGGCGGCCAGCGTCTCGCTC
>JAGRFZ010000206.1 GCA_020445785.1 Rhodocyclaceae bacterium | reverse complement strand
TGCCGATCATGTTGCGGGCGCCGATCGCGAGCCCGTCGATGCAGTCGTCGAGGCCCTGGCGCAGGCTGCCGGCCGCCGGTTCGCCACGAAAGCGCGCGAGCAGCGGCCGCTGGGTCAGCACGANNCGATCATCAGCACGGTCGCCCAGAACGCCGCCAGCCCCGGCGAGAAGCGCTCGACGATCAGGCACCACATCAGCACCACGATCGGCAGCAGGAAGTACAGCCCGACCTTGACCGTCGGCCCGACCTCCGGCAGTTCGAGCACCGGGTCGTCGGGGTCGTCCATTTCCAGCACCGGAAAGCGGGCCGCAAACTTGAGCAGGCCGATGTAGGCCACGGCAACCAGCAACGCGACGATGTAGATCGCCGCACCGCCGGCCAGGGTCTTGATCCAGCCGATGCCGTAGTACACCGCCAAACCGATCGCGCAGGTACCGGCGACGACCGCGGCGAAGGTCGCGAGCTTCTGCGCCAGGGTCGACTGGGTGCGCCGCGGCAGGCCCTGCATGTCGGCCTTCAGCGCTTCGAGGTGCACGATGTAGACGAGGGCGATATAGGAAATCACCGCCGGCAGGATCGCGTGCTTGATCACTTCGATGTAGCTGATGCCGACGTATTCGATCATCAGAAAGGCCGCCGCACCCATCACCGGCGGCGTCAGCTGTCCGTTGGTCGAGCCGGCCACCTCGACCGCCCCGGCCTTGGTGCCGGGGAAGCCGACCCGCTTCATCAGCGGGATCGTGAAGGTGCCGGTCGTGGCGACGTTGGCGATCGACGAACCGGAGATCAGGCCGGTCGCGGCCGAGGCCACCACCGCGGCCTTGGCCGGCCCACCACGCATGTGGCCGAGCAGCGCGAACGCCATCTTGATGAAGTAGTTGCCGGCGCCCGCCTTCTCGAGCATCGCGCCGAACAGCACGAACAGGAAGACGAAGCTGCTCGACACACCGAGCGCGACGCCGAACACGCCTTCGGTGGTGAGCCACTGGTGCGACATCACCTTGGCCAGGCTCTGGCCCTTGTGGGCGATGACCTCCGGCATGTAGGGGCCGAAGAAGGTGTAGATCAGGAACACCGAAGCGACGATCATCAACGGCGGTCCGAGGGCCCTGCGGGTCGCTTCGAGCAACAGCACCATGCCGCAGATGCCGACCACCAGATCGACGGTGGTCGGTGCCCCCGAGCGCCCCGACAGTTCCGTGTAGAACACGTAGATGTATGCAGCACTGGCCGCTGCGGCGATCGCCATGGCCCAGTCCGCGATCGGGATGCGTTCGCGCGGCGACGACGCGAACGCCGGATACGCCGTGTATGCCAGAAACAACGCGAAGGCCAGGTGGATCGAGCGGACCTCGGTGTCGTTGAATACGCCGATGCCGACGATGAACGGCAGCGGCGAGGCGACCCAAAGTTGGAACAGCGACCAGACGACCGCGGTGCCGAACAAGAGCCGACCCGGCAGCCCGGCCGGGTGGCGTGCGCCGCTGTCGCTCTGGGCGACCATCTCCTGCAGTTCGCGATCGGTATCCCGCTCCTGGCTGTCCGCTGTTTCCCGCATGGCTTACCTCGCCCGAGGTGGGCCGAAAATCGTCGCCGCCCCACCGGTCCGGTGAATCTTCAGGGCACCAGCCGCGCTCCAGCGCCGCAGCCCGCGCTCCACGTCATGGCCGCCTGCGGCGGCACCCGTCGGGCGCCGCCACAACGTGCGACTACATCAGGCCGGCTTCCTTGTAGTACTTGGCCGCGCCGTCATGCAGGGGCGCCGACAGGCCGTCCTTGACCATCTGTTCCTTCTGCAGGTTCTCGAAGGCCGGGTGCAGGCGGCGGAAGTCGTCGAAGTTCTCGAACACCGACTTGACCACGGCATAGACCGTGTCGGCCGAGGTGTTGGTGGAGGAGACGAAGGTCGCGCCGACACCGAAGGTCTTGGTGTCGTCGGCATTGCCTTGATACATGCCGCCCGGAATCACCGCCTTGCGGTAGTAGGCGTTGTCGGCGACCAGTTTGTCGATGGCTGGCCCCTCGACGTTTACCAGTACCGTATCGCAGGTCGTGGTCGCCTCCTTGATCGATCCGGCCGGGTGGCCGACGGTATAGACCATCGCGTCGATCTTGTTATCGCACAGCGCCTTCGACTGTTCGGCGGCCTTCAGCTCGGAGGCCAGCGCGAAATCATCCATTGTCCAGCCCAGCGCCTGCATCACGACCTCCATCGTGCCGCGCTGGCCCGATCCCGGATTGCCGATGTTCACCCGCTTGCCCTTCAGGTCGGCGAAGTTCTTGATGCCGGAATCGGCCCGAGCGACGACGGTGAAGGGCTCGGCATGCACCGAAAAGACCGCCCGCAGGTCCTTGTTCGGGCCTTGCTCTTCGAACTTGCTGGTGCCGTGGTAGGCGTGGTACTGCCAATCGGACTGGGCGACCCCCATGTCCAGCTCGCCGGCCCGGATGGTATTGAGGTTGTAGACCGAACCGCCGGTGGACTCGACCGAGCAGCGAATGCCGTGCTCCTTGCGGCCCTTGTTCACCAACCTGCAGATGGCGCCCCCGGTCGGGTAATAGACGCCCGTCACGCCACCGGTGCCGATGGTAATGAACGACTCGGCGGCCAGCGCAAGGGTCGAGGTTCCGGTCAGCGCTGCGGCAAGAACGGACGCGAAGACAAACTTTCTGGTCTGCATGAAACTCCTCCTCGTTGGTGAACTGGTGCGGTCGTCGGGACATGCGCGGCAAAGCCCGTCGCCGTCGGCCGGCCTTCGGGACACACGCGCATCGACGCCCGCGACGGACGACTGGTCCCGCTCGGCGCCCCGATCGGGCGGCGGCGGGAAAGCCCGTCCATGGGATAAGGATATACCCCGAAACAGCGGCGTGCCCCGCCCACGGCCGTTTCGGAGGCAAAAATCGGTCACCGATTCCCTGCCTCGGCGGATCGGCAGCGGCGCAGATCGCGCGCGCCGGCCGCCCCTCGTGCCGACGCCGGGGCCGCTTGCCGGATCGCAAAGACGCTGTCCGGCAACGGCAGGTCGGAGCCGGCCAACTGGGCCGCGAGCAGTCCGCCACTGCCCGCCGCCAGGGTGAAACCGAGCGCGCCGTGGCCGACATTCAGCCACAGCCCTTCGATGCCGCTCGCGCCGATGATCGGTTTGCCGTCGGGGGTTGCCGGCCGCAGACCCGCCCAGGGCTGCAGGTCGGACAGATCGACCGCAGCGCCGAACCAGGCCTCGGTCTCGCGCGTCAGGGCGGCGATCCGGCCGGCATGGGCGCTTTCGTCGTATCCGACGATGTCCGCCATGCCCGCCACCCGCAGCCGATCGCCGACGCGGGCATAGACCATCCGCCGGTACTGGTCGGTCACACTGACCGTCGGCACGCCCTCATCCCGGACCACTTTCGGGCTGATGCTGTAGCCCTTCAACGGATAGAGCGGGAGGTCGATGCCGAGGGGTCTCAGCAGCCCGGTCGCGAGCACCCCGTTGGCAATCACGCAGGCATCCGCCTCGATCCTGCGCCGGTCGGTGCGCACCGACCGGAAGCGTCCTCGCGAAAGTTCGATCGACTGCGCCCGCTCCGACAGCAGGATGCGGGCAGGCGACTCTCCGGCGCGCAGGCTCCGTTCGAACGCCCGGCACAAGGCCAGGCAGTCGCCCACCTCCTCGTCCGGTGTGAAGATGCCGCCGATCAGTTGAGATGCGACCCGCGCCAGCGCCGGCTCGAGTCGGCAGCAGGCGGGCACGTCGAGCACGCATTGGGGCGCATCGTCCGTCGCCGCCGGTGCCAATCCGCGACGAGCCGATTCGAACGCCCGTCGCTCCCGGTAGACGATCAGCTTGCCGTTTCGCCGCCAGCCGAAATCGAACCTGGGGTCGGCCGCCAGCCCGCCCACCAGTTGCCGGCTGTAACGCGCCAGCTGCGCCAGCGCCGCGATCGACGCCGCCCGGTCGCGATGGTTGCACGCGCCGAGGAAGGCCAGCAGCCATCGCCATTGCGCGCGATCGAGACGCGGCCGCAAACGCACGGCCGCGTCGCGACCGAACAGCCAGTGGGGAAAACCCGAGAACAACGCCGGATCGGCCAGCGGCGCAATGTAGCGGTACGAGAGCTGGCCACCGTTGGCACGGCTGGCGCCGAGGCCGACCGCGTCTCGCGATTCGACGACACAGACCGAATGCCCGGTCTGCCGCAGGTACCAGGCAGTCGCCAAGCCGATGATGCCGCCGCCGACGATGCAGACTTCCATGCCCTTACGCTCAAGCTTGATATTGGTAGGTTCCGCTCGATCCCATTCCATGATAGGTCTTGCCCAGTGCCATCGGGTTGCGGAAGATTGTCACTGACATGCCTTATGGACATGGATCATGCGACTACGCCAGATCGAGGTCTTCCGCGCCGTGATGCTCAGCGGCTCGGTGAGCGCTGCGGCCCGCATGCTTCACGTCTCGCAACCGGTGGTCTCCAGGGTCGTCCGCCACGCCGAGCAGTCGCTGGGCTTTGCATTGTTCGAGCGAAGTCGCGGGCGGCTCGTGCCGACGCCGGAAGCGGAGTCCTTGTATCGCCAGGTACGGCGAAGCTGGAACGAGATCGAGCGCATCGCCGCGCTGGCGGACAGTCTGCGCCAGGGCGGTGCCGCCGGACTTCGCATCGCCGCCACGCCGACCCTCGCCGCCAGCCTGCTGCCGCGCGCCGTGGCGGCGCTGCAGCGGCGCTACCCGGCCATGCAATGCGATCTTTGGGCGATCCACACGCCAGAGATCGAACAGCGGCTCGCCACCCAGGAGATCGACGCCGGGATCGCGCTCGAACCGCCTGAACGGGTCACGGTGGCAGTCTCGCAACTGGCCGAAACCGAGATCCTGCTGGCTCGGCCGCGGACATGGACGACACCGCAGACATCGGACTGGCAACGACTGCGGCAACGGCCCTACATCGCGCTGGCCGAGAGCACGCCACTGGGCGATGCCCTGACCAGCCTGTTAGAGCGCGCCGGCTGGCGGGCCGAGCCCCGCCTTCGCGTGCAGACCTACCGGATGGCAGGCTCGCTGGTCGAACAAGGACTGGGCTTCGCCTTCATCGACGGTTTCACCGCCATCGGTCTCGACCCGGGCGCGGTCTCGCTGTTCCGTCTGCGCCCCGCGCTGGCAGTGCATCTGCACCTCATGCGGGCGAGCACGACGGCCCCACCGCTGGGCCTGCCCCGCCTCGACAACGAATTGCGCCACGCAGCGCATTCGCTGCTCGCCGGCCTGCCGGATCGGCTGCAGTCCGAAGTCGTTTCGATCGCCGCCACCGGCTGATGCGGGGCCGGGCGATGAGCCCTGTCCGCACGGCACGACCCATTCCGTCGCATTGCCGATTCTCAGGCATCCAGATGCCGGGCCAGCCAATCCCTCAGGTCCGCCTGTCGGTTCGTTCCAGAACGTGTAAACAGGGCGCGCAGATGGCCGTTGGCGGTCGCGCGCGAGATACCCATCGTCGCGGCCGCCCCGGTCAACGTCGCCCCCTTCAGCAGGCGCACCGCCAAATCGCGCTGGCGCGTGCTGAACTCCGCCGCCGCCAATGCGCGGGACAGGCGCCGCGTCGACATCCCGCGCGCGCACGCCAGCCGGTCGGGGTCGATTCGAACCAGGTAGAGCGGCATGCCTTGCGTGCGGCGCGGCACGCGACTGATTCTGAGGATCTCGCCGGCTTCCAATTCGACCCAGCGACTCTTCGCGGCGGTCTCCAGGCGGTGCATGGCGCGCCGAAGTTTCGCGTGGGCGGCCCGGCCCAGGGACAGCCGCCCGTTCCGGTCTGCGCAGAGGAGCCGCCGTGCGAGTGCGGCCCGCCCCGCCCTGTTGCCGTACAACATCGTCAGGCGTTCGTCGCAGACGAATGCCGGCTCGGCCATGGCATCGAGCAGTTCCGGGAGCTGAACCGCGCCCGGCACAGCGACCGGGGGCGACGACGAGACGGCCAGGGAAAGGTGCTCGACCAACGCGATGCACTCGGCTCGTTGTTGTTCTCCGCCACACCGCGCGCAGGCGCCTCTGCCCTCTGCCGCGCAACGTCTCGCACGATCGACCAGGCGCGCGATCTCCGCCAACGTCCAGCTCTGTCGCCGATCCACCCCGCCGAAGACCTCTTCGCAGCGAAGCGCCCGGCCCATGGATTGGAGGGCCGCCGGCCACAGCACAGGGCGGCGAGCCGCCCGATGAAACATCGCCGCGAGGGAGAGCGCGACGGGCGCGGGCAGGCCCGAAGGGGACGGCGGCGCGTCCTTCCGCATGGGCGCATCGACAAGCGGCATCACAATCTCCCAGCCGCACGCCGTCGGCGTGCGAAGCATGTCCGGACAGCGCCGCCGGCCGGACCTGTCGAACATTCTTACAGCCCCGGCCCGGCGGCGATACACCGGATGGAGGACATTCTAGACATTAGTTCCCGCCGAAACAGGAGCCTGACCTTGGGCCACCCCGACAACCGTATGGTGTCGACCCGTCTGACAACTGGCCGGGCGCGCGAAGCGGGCACCCCGCGCCGGCGGGATGCGCGATGGTCGAGACGCACGCGCGGTCGCGCTCGCGCTGCGACCGACGCCGCCGCGCCTGTGGCCGCATGCACGGGCACACAGGAGTCGCGGGCGGCCGCTGCCGGACTGTGCCGGCCCTATGAATCGTGTGGCCACCCAATCGACTGGCATTGAATTTGCGGAGGCTGGACGAGGGGCTCGCCATGCTCGCGCAGGGCGGGGCCGGCTGCGATCCGATGGCATGCTCCGCGTTCAGCACCGGGTCGGGTGCAGTCGGCGTAAAAGCGCGGCGGCCCGCCCTCGCACAGTCCGAGCATGCCCTCGGCAGCCCGACCTTCAAAGGAGTACCGCGATGAATTCGACGCTCAGAACGGTTTTCACGGCGACACTCTGGCTCGCCGCCGGCCTCGCCTGCACCCATGCCTCGGCCCAGCGCAGCACGCCGGTCACCGTCATCAACGATGTTGCGAACCCGATCCCGGTCGTCACGGAACGGGAACTCAGTCCGCGAACCGGGTTCGCGCACGGCTTTGCGGTGGCCTTCGGGCAATTCACCGGCATTCCGACCGCAGACCGGGTGGCCGGCGACGTCTTCACCGCACCGGCCGACGCCACCCTGGTGCTGGAACAGATGACCCTGAGCGCCACCACGACCGAGACCGATCAGGTGGGGTTCGTCGAGATCCGCTTCGTCAGCGGCGGCAACAGCGTCCGGCACAGCCTGCCCGTACCGGCGGACGTGGTCAGTCTTCCGGTTCCCGGCTCCCGCAAGATCACCAACTACAGTTGGCCGATCAGCGTGATCGCAGACCCGGGCAGCGAGATCATCTTGAACCTCAACAGCATATCCGGCAGCCCCGGTGGCAGCGCACGATATACGGTTTCCGGCTACTCCGTTCCGGCCGGCAGCCCGAGCCTGGGACGCTAGCCCGGACATTTCACCAGTA